>NZ_BAABCY010000034.1:43862-115906 GCF_039539345.1 Snuella lapsa
TATTCACATTTATATATAACATGACTAAGTTTCTTATATTTGCTCATAGTACAAATATAGGCATAGCCTTCAGAACATGACCACCAGCAAAGCAGGTGGTTTTATAAGATGAAATAAATGAGATTCGTATAATACTAACTTCTCTTCTTCTTAGACCTAAACTTAGCCTTGTTTTTTCGTTGATTGAAAGGAATGGCATCATCAAAGGTGTGTTTGGGTGTACCTGGTTTGTTCTTTCGCCAAGAATCGTTTTCTTGCAATAACACGCTTAACAAATCCTGTCGCCCCAACTTATCTAAAGTTTTCTTTATCCAAGCTTTATTTTCGTCCTTGTACCAAAAGAAGAAACGGTGCTGCTCATCCTTCTCTTTTCTGGTTTTAGGTGTTCGTACCTTTTTAAGGGTATAGGGATGGTAACCACTATAATAAATCACCGTAGCCACGGTCATAGGTGTTGGCGTAAAGCCCTGGACTTGTTCCAATTGAAAACCCATATCTTTGGTTTCGGCCGCAAGGTTGGCCATATCCTCAGCCTCACAAGCTGGGTGGTTTGAAATAAAGTAAGGAATAAGCTGAAGTTTTAACTTATGCTTTACATTGATCTTATCGAATCGCTCCTTAAACTTATGAAAATAGGAGAAGGATGGTTTGCGCATCAATTTCAATACTGGATCACTGGTATGCTCTGGGGCTACCTTAAGGCGTCCAGACACATGCTTCGTCATCACTTCTTCGGTGTAGTCGTCCAACTCCTTCGGATCGGCATTTTTATTAAACTCAGGCACCAACATATCATGACGAATACCACTACCTATAAAAGACTTTTTAACTTTAGGGTGATTATCTACAGCTTGATACAATTGGGTTAATGGTTTATGGGAAGTATCTAAATTACTGCAAATTACTGGCGAAATACATGAAGGAGCCACACACTTATCACAAATAGATTGTATTTTACCCTTCATTTTGTACATATTCGCACTAGGCCCTCCAATATCAGATAAGTAGCCTTTAAAATCAGGCATATTGGCTACCGTATCAACTTCTTTTAAAATAGATTCCTGACTACGGGAAGCGATAAACTTTCCTTGATGTGCCGAAATGGTACAAAAACTACAACCTCCAAAACATCCGCGATGGATATTAATGGAAAACTTGATCATTTCGAACGCAGGTATTGGTCCACGCTTATTGTATTTAGGATGTGGCAACCGCGTATAAGGCAAATCGAAAGAGGCATCGATTTCCTCTTCGGTCATGGTTGGAAACGGCGGGTTAATCATCAAGGTCTTATCGCCTACTTTTTGAAAAATACGTCGCGCGGCTAATTTATTAGATTCTTGTTCTATTATCTTAAAGTTGGAAGCAAAAGCTTTCTTGTCCTTTAAGCAAGTTTCATGCGACACAATTTCGACATCTTCCCAATTTTTATTTTTAGGAATACTTTCATCCTTACTTAATAGTACTGCCGTTTGCTTTATTGTATTAATGCTATTAAACGGTACGCCCTTTTGTAACAGGCGCACTACTTCCCGTAAAGGCTGTTCTCCCATACCGTATACCAACATATCGGCCTTAGAGCTTTCCAAAATGGTTGGCATCAATTTATCACTCCAATAGTCGTAGTGTGTTACTCTTCGTAAGGAAGCCTCAATTCCACCTATTAAGACGGGAACGTCGGGCCATTTTTCTTTTAATATATTCGAATAAACCGTAGTTGCATAATCTGGACGAAAACCAATATCGCCATTTGGTGTATAAGCATCTTTATCACGTCGCTTTTTATTGGCGTTGTAATTGCTAATCATAGGATCCATACAACCACCTGTAACACCAAAAAATAATTTTGGTCGCCCTAACTTAACAAAATCCTGTAGATTATCATTTACATTAGGCTGTGGCACAATAGCCACCCGCAAACCATAACTTTCTAAAATACGCCCAATAACAGCTGCTCCAAACGATGGATGGTCTACGTAAGCATCGCCACTAAACAAAATAACGTCCAGTTCTTCCCAGCCGCGTATTTTAACCTCTTTGTTTGTGGTAGGCAACCAATCTGAAAGTTTTAATTCTTGCATAGCGGTGCAAAAATAGTCAAAAAATAAGTTCTTATAATCTTAATTTACAAAAGGTTTACGATTCCCCATAGAAATTAAACTACTAATTATCAGATAATTTACACAAAAAAAGAAAGCCTTTTACAGAAGACAGCCTTAAATTTATGAAACTGATAGAATCGAATACCAAACCATTTATTTCTTTAAATCTATCTCCTTTAAATTTTCTATACGGTTCCTTTCCAGAAAGTCATCAATGGTTTCGAAGTGCTCAATAACACGTTGATCTTTAAACTCAAAAACCTTTTTGGAAAGTCCTCGTAAAAAGTCACGATCATGTGATACTAAAATAAGTGTACCATCAAAATCCAACAGCGCTTCTTTTAAAACATCCTTCGATTTTAAATCCAAATGATTGGTAGGCTCATCCAGAACTAAAACATTTACTGGTTCTAATAATAATTTAACCATAGCCAACCTGGTTTTTTCGCCTCCGGAAAGCACACCTACCTTTTTATCTATATCATCTCCCTTAAACATAAAGCGTCCAAGGATATTTTTTATTTGTGTACGTATATCGCCTTTGGCAACTTCATCTACCGTTTGAAAAACAGTTAAATTCTCATCTAATAAAGCTGCTTGATTTTGCGCAAAATAGCCTATTTGGGCATTGTGCCCCAAACTACATTGTCCTTCTACATCAATCTCACCCAAGATAGCTTTAATCATAGTCGATTTTCCTTCGCCATTTCTCCCTACAAAGCATACTTTCTCACCTCTTGCGATAGACATACTGGCATTTTTAAACACTACGTGATCGCCATAAGACTTGGAAACATCCTTAACTGTAACCGGATAATCTCCTGAACGCATAGCTGGAGGAAAACGCAGTTTTAAAGCCGAATAATCGATTTCGTCAACCTCAATAATTTCTAATTTTTCCAGCATACGCTCTCGCGAAGCCACTTGGTTGGTTTTAGAATAGGTGCCTTTAAAGCGCTCAATAAATGCCATGTTATCAGCAATAAACTTTTGCTGTTCCTGATACGCTTTTAGTTGATGTGCACGTCGCTCTTCTCGTAATTGTAAATAATGTGAGTAATTGGCTTTGTAGTCATAAATGCGTCCCATAGTAACTTCGATGGTCCTATTGGTTATGTTATCGATAAATGCCTTATCGTGTGATATTACCATAACAGCATTGGCTTTATTGACTAAAAAATCCTCTAACCAAATAACCGATTCAATGTCAATATGGTTGGTAGGCTCATCTAACAAAATCAAGTCGGGCTTTTGGAGTAATATCTTTGCCAACTCAATTCGCATACGCCAACCACCACTAAACTCCTTGGTTTGTCTGGTGAAATCGGATTGTTTAAAACCAAGTCCCTTTAAGGCTTTTTCAACTTCGGCATCGTAATTTACGTCTTCCAAAGCATAATACTTCTCTCCTAAATCGGACACCTTTTCTATGATACGCATATACTCATCCGATTCATAATCGGTTCTTGTCTCCAATGCTTTATTAAGACGTTCCATTTCATCTCGCATTTCGAACACATGACTAAAAGCCTTGGAGGCTTCATCAAATACTGTGGTATTATCTTCAGTTAATAAGTGCTGTGGCAAATAGGCTATTACAGCATCTTTAGGGCTTCTTACATTACCTCTGGTAGCCTTTTGCACGCCTGCTATAATTTTCATCATGGTCGATTTACCTGCACCATTCTTACCCATTAGGGCAATTTTATCGTTTGCATTAATTGTAAAGGATACGTCACTAAACAAGATCTGTCCACTAAACTCAACTGCCAAGGCATCAACTGAAATCATACGAAACTTTTTTTGAGCCGCAAAACTAATAAAAGAGCAGCTTAGCACATCATTATTACTAAAAATAAATCACATAAATGGTATCACACCAATTCTACTGTAACGTGGCCCCTAAAGGAATTGGATTATTTTTTTCGGATTATTTTAAGGCTAGCTATTAAAACTACTAGGATAAACCCTGCTAAACTATACCAGATAACTTTATTAGAATTGGGTATAGACGGTTCTTCTTTTGCTATTGGGTTTTCTTTAATCCGTTCCAAAGAATTTAAATAAGGTGTTTGCGAAATATCGTCAATAAGCCTTAAATCTATTGACATAATTTGACTCATTTCTGATTTCACAATGGGGTTTTCAACATCAAATCCTAATGCATTTGCTACATTTTGCCTGTTTTCGGCAGACCATCTTAAAGGCAATATGGTGCCAAGCAACCATTTTCTATCCAGTCCGCATTCGCAATCGGCCCCTACGATAGACAACTGTTTAAAGACACTTTTACGTGTAACTACACTATCGATTAATGGTTGCCCCATCATTCTCCCCCTTCCAAAAACAGAAATAACTTTGGCTGAACGGTCATTTTTGGGAATCCCCATACTCCACAACAAGAGCTGTTCTTTTAAGCGATCTTTCGAGGACAGTTCGTATATTTTAATAGGCAAATCTACCTTTTTGGCCATGGCTGGCATGACTTGTTTTATATCAGAAACAGCTTTATTTACTTCACCGCGAACCCTGCTATTTTCATTAGCATTATCTCCTTGAAGTAACAGTACTACAGCGTAACTATCAACAAGATCTTTAGAAAGTTTTCTTTGCAAATCAGAATTGATAACGCCTTCAAGAGTTTCCCAAACAGCCTCCTTACTAAAGTCATCTTCCAAAGTAATGAGTTTTGTTTTTTCAAGTGGTGAAACCAGCATTAACATTGGACGGTCACTTAACAACTTATGGTCTTTTAGATAACGTACCCGCTTATCTTCTGGATTTGCTGAAACATCAACGACATGAAATGCAATGTTGGTATCAAGAAAAGTAGCATAGCCCAACTGCTTAAAGGTTTTAACAACCTCGCCATCAAATCCTTTAGGGACAAACATGTAAAGCTGAAACTGATACTCGCCTAAATCGGAATACCCTATTTCGCGAACGGTATAGCGACAGGCTTCTATTTGCTGTACCGAAAACAAGCTTAGAACAATAAAAGTAAGTTGCAGTATTTGCTTTTTTATCTTTAAAACGGGCTTCATATCAATTTCTTTTTAGAGGGGCAAATACGTTACCGACATTTGTAAAGGATAGTTACAAGAACAGCCAGAGCTTGCTTCGGGAATCATAACCAAACCTCCAGCTGGTATAATATTAATCCAACATCCCGTTCTTGTGGTAGAATTTATTCTGCTGGCCTGATCGGTACTACTAACATCGACCAACGAGGGGTTAGACCCCCTAAAAAACAACTGACCGGACGATCCAGAAATATTACCACAACTATGACCTTTTCGGTTAAGTTTCCAATCTTTCACTTGCTCGCCTGTAAACAAATTATAAGCAAAAGGCTCTACATATATTTTGTCTTCCATTATTAATGCTCTATGCAGTTGTTCACCATGCGACCCATTAACCCAATCGGCATGTTTTTGTTCTTGCTTCCATACCAAATCGCCAGATTCGGCCTTAAACACATAGGTGCCATACCACAAACCGCCATCTTTATTTCCAGACCCCGAAAGCACCAACAAACCTTTATCATAGCTTCCGTACAGCACATGATCCAACAAATTGAAATCAAAAGCTTTTTCCCATAGTTTTTTTCCTGTTTTAGTATCAAGAGCGACTATAAACGGTTTTTCTTTTTTAAACGTATTAAAATCTATAAGTCCATCTTCATCCTGCATTGCAACCAAACTTCTACTTTCAACGAAAAACATTTTCTCCTCGCCTATAGTAATGGTAGGATTTAATACCATACCATCTTTGTAAGTCCAATGCAACTTACCATTCTCACTATTCATACTAAAAAGATAATCACTGCAAACCAGATTACTATACTCTCCCCAGTCAAACCTACTATACTCGTTATAGGTGGCCTTCGTTTTTCTGGCACTGCCAAACAATTGATCGTCCACGACGGCCAAATACCCCCAATCCCTATCAACGTTAAATAACTGGGGCACTTTAAAAGGCGCCATTTCTTCCCCTGTTAATGGTTCAAAAACATTGCAGGTATTGTCCGCAACCGCATAAAAATAAGAGTTGCCAACTGCCAGACTTCCTGCATCCCGTGAAATTTTAATTCGTCTAAAATTCGCTATATCTTTATTCCAAAGCAAAGTGCCGTTATAGGCATCGGACGCAATAACGCCGTTATCTTTGGGAATAAACAAAATACCATTTTTATATAGCGGCGAAACAGCTCTATGATGGCGGTCTGTCATTTCTCTTGGCCCGGGTTGTCCAAACCATTGTGGTGTAATCTTTTCATTCACCTTTTTATCTCCCGATGAAACCGTATTAGCCGGGTTACCGTACAGATGTGTCCATTCTCCTGAATTCGGTAGCCTTGGCCTTGTCACTACAAGTGATTCGTCATCATATGTCCACTTACAATCTATAAAACGCTCCTTGTTTATCAGATCGTGATATTCGGCTTCTTTAAAATGATTATTGGTAAGTATGACTTTACCTCCATTAGGTTGCAAAACTTCAAAGAGCGTAGCTTCATTTACTACAATCGTCCCTTTTTCCACTAACCTATCGTCTGTTACGAGGTTTGCAAAGTACTTCGTAAACTCTAAATCTTCTAGGTCGCCTTCAAAGAGTGTAATCCTTTTACCATAAAGCCCACAGGCATCTAAAGCCTTTCTCGCTTTTTTCACCTTGTCTGGATCGGACTCTACTCCAATTATTTGAAAATTAGACTTTAAAGCCAACTCATAAGCTAATCTTCCTTCATTAAAATTCGTTATTAAGCAGAAACCAGCCCTTCGGTTTGTTCGTTCCAAGATAACATCGGCGGCTCGCTCAAACATTTCCCTTTTAGAATTCTCTGCATAATATGATGTGTTAACCTCTTGCCTTATTTTCTTCTTTTTCGATATTTTATCCGAAGAAAAGCAATAAATAGTTCCTTTATCGGTACTCACAAACAGGCTTTCGTTGGCAATAGACATGCCATATGGGTGACCATCAATTTGTTCGGTCCAGATTAAAGCACCATTAATAACATTATAAGCTGAAACCTTACCAACTTCTCCTATTATAATCGCATTCTGGGATTTCACCATCGAGATTGGTTTATTAATAGGTGTTTGCCAGTTAAATTCTTTATTGATTAAGGAGTCAAGTTGCGATTTGGCATTTGTTAAGTTTGTCAGTTCGGTCGACACCTCTTTTTTAGCCAATTTCTTTTCCCTTATCAACGCCGTCAACTCATTTATTTTTAAAGACAAAGCCTTTCTCTTTTTTGTAATGTCATTATAAACACTATCTACAATAGAGGTTAATTGAAAATCGGCTGCTACAAAATACTGTTCCTTATCTATTATAACTTTATGACCTTTAAATGCGGCACTTAAAAAATCATCTGATTTAATCTCACTATTATGGTCAACACCATGCACAATTTTATCTTTTGCCAACGAAAGATAATCCCCTCCTTTTCCTTTAAGCTTTTTTACCAATTCACCGTTGTCTTGTTTCAAAACAAACGGTTGTGTTCTACTATTTGGAATAAAGATTTCGTCATCAGACATCACCGGATATCCTTGTGGTGCAAGCCCTTCTTGTTTACGCTCCCAAATAATATGCCCCGTAGAGGCGTTAATAGCCGATACATAAACATCTTGTTCTGGCAAAAGTCCTTCAGTTGCATATAAGGTATCTCCCTTTATCAAAACACCAGTTCTACACGGAGATGCGCCTACTACCTTACCATTTCCTATAACTTTTAAATGGCTCTTTCCTGGCTTGTATTTCCAAATCAATGTCCCTGAATAGGCATCCAAACAATAAACAAACCCATCATCCGAACTAAAAAACAATCGACCTTTATTAATGGTGGGTGCTGTTCGATTTGGCCCATTTGTAAAAAAGGACCATTTTCTCTCACCTGTATTAATATCATGACAATAGACCTGATGTGTAGCTGAACTTGAAAAGTAAATCAGCCCATTTGCGGCTGTTGTATGGTATGCCCTATCGTAGGTGACCAAAGCCTCCAATTTTCTTACCTTATTATAGTAGTCCTGTTTAGCCGGTGCAGGCCAAGCGGCTTGTGGCGCCTCATTTACAATCTGCCAATTCATAGTTAAAGGAAAATGCAGAGCTACAGGACTAATACCACTGTTCTGATTGTCATGTTGGTAACTCACCCAATCATATTCCGTTTCGTCGTAACTATAGGTATTGCCACATGCTACTAAAAGCAAAAACATGAAACAACAAGTTAATCGTAACATTATTTGATATTTATATGTTCTTTGCTAAATTAAAAACAAAAAATAAATTGACCAATCATTCAATTTATTTTTTACGTAAAAATTTAAATAAAGAATTTCTTGAAACTAACTATCCTTGAGACTAGACCAAGAGGAATTCTTCTCGAATAAAACTAGTTAATCTTAATTACTAAAAAAATAATTAGGCATGAGATACTCATGCCAACTTTAGTATCAATCTGTTCTACTTATAAAAAGAGCTTTATCTAGCAAAGCATAGGGCGCATTGAAGAAAATCATTTTAAGTTAGAAATGGTATAGATCTGGATGATCCATTTACCCCTAATGAACCCGCTGATATTTAGATGCATAAAACAGATTTAAAATAACTTAACCCACTATTTGGTAATCAAATATTTAATCGTAAATTTGCAAACTCTTTTTGAGAGAGGAATGTTTAATAAATAAAAAATTATTAGTGTGGACACATTAAGCTACAAAACGATTTCAGCAAACAAAGCCACTGTAAATAAAGAGTGGGTTTTGGTTGATGCTGAAGGTCAGACTTTGGGTCGTTTAGCTTCTAAAGTTGCAAAACTATTAAGAGGTAAACACAAGCCTAGCTTCACCCCACATGTTGATTGCGGAGACAATGTTATTGTTATCAATGCAGAGAAAATCAACTTAACTGGAAACAAGTGGAACGATAAAACATACATTCGTCACACAGGCTATCCAGGTGGTCAAAGAAGTTTAACTGCTACTGAATTGTTTGGAAAAGATCCAGCAAGAATAGTAGAGAAATCAGTAAAAGGAATGCTTCCTAAAAACAAATTAGGAGCGAATTTATTCCGCAATTTAACAGTTGTTGTTGGTTCAGAACATGCACATGCTGCACAAAAACCAAAAACAATTAACTTAAACGAATTCAAATAATGGAAGTAATTCACAAAATTGGCCGTAGAAAGACGGCTGTTGCTCGTGTATATGTTGCCCCAGGAAAGGGAGACATTACGGTTAACAAAAAAGACGTAGCTGATTATTTTACCACTGCTACTTTACAGTACAAGGTAAAACAACCTTTGGCTATGACTAACAATGATAGCAACTTTGATATTACCGTTAATGTATATGGAGGTGGTATCACTGGACAAGCAGAAGCTGTTCGCTTAGCAATTTCTCGTGCTTTATGCGAGGTTGATGCAGAAAACAGATCCATCTTAAAACCAGAAGGTTTATTAACGAGAGATCCAAGAATGGTTGAGCGTAAGAAATTCGGTCAGAAGAAAGCTCGTAAGAAATTCCAGTTCTCTAAACGTTAATATCCCGAACAGGATTAAGCTTCTTTTATTAGATATCTTAATCAAGTTCAAAAAAAGAAAATTAAACAACGCTGAAACAGATTCAGCATTACAAAACGAGTTATTGTTGTCCCTGTTATAAAAACAGGATTTAGTTTAGCATCTAAATGACCAAGGCGATTAAAAAAGACCACTTGATCATTGCTAATTCAACAGAACGTAAACTATTAAAAAATGGCAGTAGAAGTAAAAGAATTACTCGAAGCAGGTGTACATTTCGGTCACCTTACACGTAAATGGGATCCAAACATGGCTCCTTACGTTTATATGGAGCGTAACGGCATCCATATTATCAACTTATACAAAACTGCGGCTAAAATTGAAGAAGCAAGTGCTGCTTTAAGCAAAATTGCTAACTCTGGTCGTAAAATATTATTCGTTGCAACAAAAAAGCAAGCTAAAGATATCGTTGCTGAAAAAGCTAGCGCTATTAACATGCCTTACATCACAGAAAGATGGCCAGGTGGTATGTTAACCAACTTTGTTACTATCAGAAAAGCTGTTAAAAAAATGGCTTCTATAGATAGAATGAAGAAAGATGGTACTTTTAACACATTATCTAAAAAAGAGCGTTTACAAGTTGATCGTTTAAGAGCTAAGTTAGAGAAAAACTTAGGCTCTATTAGCGATATGACACGTTTACCAGGTGCTTTATTTGTTGTAGATATTAAGCGTGAGCACATCGCGATTAAAGAAGCTCAAAAATTAAACATTCCTATTTTTGCTATGGTAGATACCAACTCGGACCCACGTCAAGTTGACTATGTAATTCCAGCAAATGATGACGCTTCTAAATCGATAGATAAAATCTTATCTCACGTAACAGATGCTATTGCAAATGGTTTAGCTGAACGCAAAGCTGAAAAAGATGCTGAAGCTGCTCCAAAAGAAAGCGCAAAGGCTAAAAAAGCAGCTCCTGCTAAAAAAGTTGCAGCTGAAGAGGAAGAATAATTAATAATTACACAATACAAATAAGTCGTTTAATTATTTTTTTTGTTAAAATATTTGAACGGCTTTTTTAAATTTTAAAATAGTATGGAATCTACGGTAAAAATTACAGCAGCAGAAGTAAACAAATTAAGACAAGCTACTGGTGCAGGAATGATGGATTGTAAAAAAGCTTTAGTTGAAGCTGGTGGTGATTTTGATAAAGCTATTGAAGTTTTACGTAAAAAAGGACAAAAAGTAGCAGAAAAAAGAGCTGACAGAGAGTCTAGCGAAGGTGCTGCTGTTGCTAAAGTTAATGCAGACCAAACTAAAGGTGTTGCTATTGTTTTAGGGTGTGAGACTGACTTTGTTGGTAAAAATGAAAATTTCTTGAAACTAGCAAACCAATTAGGTGAGTTAGCATTAAACTTCGATTCTAAAGACGCATTCTTGGCATCTGATTTTGACGGCATGACCGTGGCTGATAAATTAGTTGAGCAAACTGGTGTTATTGGAGAGAAATTAGACATCAACGCTTTTGAAGTTATAGAAGCTCCTTACGTTGGTTCTTACGTTCATATTAATAAAATTGCTGCTTTAGTTGGACTATCTGCTAAAGTAGACAACGCAGAAACTTTAGTTAAAGATGCAGCTATGCAAGTTGCTTCTATGGGTGCTACAACATTATCTTATAAGGATTTTGATCCAGCATACATAGCATCTGAAACTGAAGCTAGAATCGCTGTTATCGAAAAAGACAACGAAGAATTGGCTCGTTTAGGAAAAACACTTAAAAATGTACCTAAATACATTTCAATGGCTCAATTAACTCCTGAAGTTTTAGCGCAAGCTGAAGAAGATGCTAAGTCCGAATTAAAAGCTGAAGGTAAACCTGAGCAAATTTGGGACAGAATTCTTCCTGGAAAAATGGAGCGATTTATTTCTGACAATACAACTTTAGATCAAGAACAGTGTTTATTGGATCAAAAGTTCATTAAAGATGAAAAGAAAACAGTTGCTGAATATGTAAAAACCTATGGTGATGTTGAAATCTCAGGTTTTAAACGTGCTTCAGTAGGATAATATATCCAGAACAGTTTAGAGAATATTAAAAAAGGCCACTACGCTTCATAGATGTAGTGGCTTTTTGTTATGAAACTATTCTGTTTAGTGCCTTAGCCTACTATTAATTTTAATCATCCATAATTTTGCTAAACTCCACTTCTCTAATCCACAAAAAAATTATGTAGTTTTGCACAACTTTTATTCCGATCCAAATCGGACATCATTATTTATAATAAATTCAATGAAATACAAACGCATACTTCTTAAACTATCTGGTGAAGCCTTAATGGGAGATCGCCAATACGGTATTGATCCCGAACGCTTATCGGAATACGCAGCAGACATAAAGACAATTACAGATAAAGGTGTTGAAGTAGCCATCGTAATTGGTGGCGGCAATATTTTTAGAGGTGTTGCTGGAGCTAGTGAAGGTATGGATCGTGTTCAAGGCGACCATATGGGGATGTTGGCCACCGTTATTAATGGCCTAGCTTTACAAAGTGCACTGGAGAATACAGGTATTCCTACCCGATTGCAATCCGCTATTAAAATAAACGAAGTTGCCGAACCCTTTATTCGTCGAAGAGCAATGCGCCACTTGGAAAAAGGACGTGTTGTGATTTTTGGAGGCGGAACCGGGAATCCGTATTTTACAACCGATTCTGCGGCAGTTTTAAGAGCCATAGAAATTGAAGCCGATGTTATTTTAAAGGGAACTCGTGTAGACGGTATTTACAATGCCGACCCCGAAAAAGATGCCAAAGCAACAAAGTTTAACACTATTTCTTTCGACGATGTGCTTCGCAAAGGATTAAAGGTAATGGATACAACAGCTTTTACTTTAAGTCAGGAAAACGAATTACCAATTATTGTCTTCGACATGAACAAAAAAGGCAACTTATTTAAGGTTGTATCGGGAGAAAACATTGGAACGGAAGTAAACATATAACTTGGCTCGATTTTTGAAATAAAGGCTAAATAATTATAAAAAATAATTTCTTCGTGTTTTGTTTTTTATAATAAATTTGTGAGATCAACAATTAATTAACTAGCTAATAACAAAGTTAATACCCATGAACGACGACATAGATTTTATCTTAGATACGACAAAAGAGGCAATGGACAAAGCCATTAAACATTTGGAAAAGCAATTAACAAACATAAGAGCTGGAAAAGCCAGCCCTGCTATGCTTGGAAGTGTAATGGTAGATTATTACGGTTCACAAACACCATTAAATCAAGTTGCCAATGTTAATACCCCGGACGGTAGAACCATAACCGTTCAGCCTTGGGAGAAAAGTATGCTTCAAGAAATTGAACGTGGTATTATGTATGCCAATCTAGGGTTTAACCCTATGAACAATGGGGAATCCATTATAATTAATGTACCACCATTAACTGAAGAACGTCGCCGCGAATTGGCAAAACAAGCTAAAGCTGAAGCTGAAGAAGCAAAGATTGGAATTAGAAATGCCAGAAAGGAAGCCAATAACGACATCAAGAAGTTAGAAGATGTTTCTGAAGACCTAAAAAGCAATGCTGAAATTGACGTACAACAAATGACCGACAAATACGTTAAAAAAGTTGACGACATTTTCACCACCAAGGAAAACGAAATTATGACTGTATAACTTGGGAAGCGACTTAAATGTCGCTTTTTTTGTAACCTAACCTGTTGCTTTAGCGCGAATGTTTAAACCTATTTATCTTCTTTTTTTTTGTTTATTTTCTGTATTAGCGCACACGCAAACAGCTTCTAACACGGCTTTTGAAACGCAACAGGACTCCATAAAAAAAAGCCTTTTTATAAAGCAATTGGGGAATGGGTTTTTACCAACTAAATACTTTAATTTTGATTTAAGGTACCTTGTAAAATTCAATCAGCATGAAGGGTTTAGAACAGGGTTAGGAGGTGTAACAAACAATGCTTTTTCTAAAAAATACCGTTTAAATGGTTATTTGGTTTACGGTTTTGCCGACCAACGCTTTAAATACAGTATAGGAGGAGGTTTTAGGATTGCCCATAAAACAAATACTTGGCTGAATCTATCTTATACTGATGACTTACAAGAGACCGGTAGTACAAAATTTCTAACAGATAAGCGTTTTTTCCAATTTTTTGAACCACGTTTATTAAATATCGATCTGTTTCATAAACATATTACTCAAGCTATTTCCTTAGAACACAGGCTATTCTCCAAATTATTAACAGAAACGCAATTCGCGGTAAGCGCTATTGAGCCGACTTACAACTATAGTTTCTATATAAATGACAAAATCCATAACGTATATGACCTAAGTGCTTTAAAAATAGCTTTTCAATGGAGTCCATTTAGTAATTTTGAATACTCCGAAAAAGGGTTGAAAGAAACCAAAAAAGGATTCCCAAAATTCACTTTACAGTACACTAAAAATTTTAAAGATGTATTTAAAAGTGATTTTGCCTTTTCTAAAGTAGATTTCAGGACCATTTATCAAACCGGGACAAAAGACAATATTGCGTCTGAGGTTATTTTGGTTTCTGGCATTGCCAATGGCAACACTCCCTTAACACACCTGTACCATGCTTATCCCAACAACATAAACAAACAACAAATACTCCAACGCTTTTCGGTTGCTGGATTAAATAGTTTTGAGACCATGTTCTTTAACGAATTCTTTTCAGATAAGTTTACTACTATTCAATTTAAACAATACCTAAAGCCTTTTGAAATTACAGAACGCTATAAACCTCAACTTGTTTTAATAACACGCTATGCCATTGGAACTATGAAAAACATTGACAGGCACTTAAACATGAGTTTTGACACATTAGATCATGGCTATACCGAATCTGGTTTTGAAATCAACAAGCTATTGTTTGGTTTCGGTTTAAGTTTCACCTATCGCTACGGAGCCTATCACTTAGCTCAAGTAGAAGATAATGTGGCTCTTAAATTCACATTTAACGTAACTTTATAAAGTATTTCAGGCGAGTAATACATTGGATTTTTCTACCTTTGCCAATCTTTTATCAAAAGTATGTTCAAACTTTTTACAAAAAATTTTTGGGATGTTACCGCTAGGTTAATTCTGCGCAATAAAATAACGATCCTTATTGGCATTATATTACTTACCGTATTTTTTAGTCGCCAATGGGACAACATGCGTTTTACGTATACCGAGGCCAATTTACTCCCTGATGACCATGAGGTAAATATAACCTATAACAACTTTTTAAAAACTTTTGGAGAAGAAGGCAATCTTATTGTTTTAGGTGTAAAAGACAGTACTTTATTTACAGTTGCCAAATTAAACGCCTGGAACAAACTATCGGAAGACTTTAAGCAGTATAAGAATGAAGTAGAATCGGTAGTATCTATAAAAGATCTTCAAAAGCTTATTAAGGACAATGTTAACGAGAAATTTAAACTGGAACCTTTTATAAAGGATACTATAGCTTCTATTGAACAAATAGATGTGCTTCAAGACGAATTATTCAAGAAATATCCGTTTTATGATAATTTTCTGTTCAATAAAGACACAAAAACCATTCGAACAGCCATTTATTTAAAAAAAGACATTGTAAACACGCCTACTAGAAAAGATTTTATTGTTAATGTTTTACTTCCAAGAATTAACAAGTTCCAAGAGGAAAATAATCTCGACGTAAGGGTTTCGGGAATGCCTTACATTCGTACTTTAAATTCACAAAATATAATTGATGAAATTAGTGAATTTGTGGTAGCTGCCCTATTAGTTACCTCACTCATTTTCTTTTTCTTTTTCAGATCGTTTAGAGCAACCTTTATCTCATTAATTGTTGTTTGTATTGGAGTTATGTGGACTCTAGGAATATTAGGGCTTTTAAATTACGAAATTACTGTTTTAACAGCGCTTATTCCTCCCCTAATTATTGTAATAGGCATTCCAAATTGTATCTTTTTAATTAACAAGTACCAACACGAGGTTAAACTGCATGGCAACAAAGTAAAATCCCTACAGCGTGTCATTACAAAAATTGGTAATGCGACCCTAATGACCAATGTTACGACTGCATCGGGCTTTGCTACTTTTATACTTACAGAAAGCAAACTTTTAAAGGAATTTGGCGTCGTTGCTTCGCTAAGTATTTTGGCAATCTTCATTTTATGCCTACTCATCATTCCTATTATCTATACCTTTTTACCCTACCCTAAAGACCGCCATTTAGAGCATTTAAACAAACGGTGGATTGGTGGTTTTGTAAACTGGATGGAGCATATGGTAAGGAAAAAACGTATAACCATTTATGCGTCTTCGGTTATTTTACTTATAGTAAGCATGATTGGCATTTACCAGATAAAAATTTCGGGAAGCCTTATAGAAGACATGCCGAAAAAAACAGAATTCTTTAAAGACATTCGCTTTTTTGAAGAAGAGTTTAACGGTATCATGCCTTTGGAAATTATGATTGACACCAAACGTAAAAAAGGTGTTATGAAATTATCCACATTAAGGAGCATGGACGCTTTAGAAGATCTTATCATTGAAACACCCGAATTATCGAAACCTATTTCAGTAGTTAGTTTGGTTAAATATTCTAAGCAGGCTTACTACAATGGCAACCCTAAATTCTATCAACTACCAACATCGCAAGAAAACAGCTTTATTCTATCGTATGCTAAAAACTCAACCTCCAATGTGGGGTTGTTGAATAATTTTGTAGACAGCACCGGGCAATATGCTAGAATTACTACGTTTATGAAAGATATTGGCACCGATAAAATGGAACGTATCGAAGAGAATCTACAAAATAAAATCAACAAGGTTTTTCCAAAGGAGCGATACGATGTAACCATGACGGGTAAAGCTTTGGTCTTCCAAAAAGGCACTAATTACTTAGTTAAGAATTTAGCTATTTCCTTATCGCTTGCTATTTTTTTAATCTCCATTTTTATGGCATACATGTTTAGATCTGGAAGGATGATTATTGTATCCCTTATACCTAACCTTTTACCGCTTTTGGTAACAGCTGGCCTTATGGGCTATTTAGGGGTACCCATTAAGCCTTCAACCATTTTGGTTTTTAGTATTGCCTTTGGTATTTCCGTGGATGATACCATCCATTTTTTAGCAAAATACAGACAAGAACTGCAAGCAAATCATTGGAAAATAAAAACATCAGTCTATGGAGCCTTACGAGAAACAGGGGTAAGTATGTTCTACACGTCAATTGTACTGTTCTTTGGTTTTTCAGTATTTACCATTTCCAATTTTGGAGGTACAGTCGCATTGGGTGCGCTAGTATCTATCACCCTCTTGTTTGCCATGCTTTCCAACTTACTGGTACTGCCTTCATTGCTTTTATCTTTAGAACGCAGTATTGCCAACAAGCAAGTTTTAAAAGAGCCTTCCATTAATATTATACCAGAAGGCGATGACGAAAACACAAACTCATAACAATAAAAAATTATCTTTGTTATAAATATTTAGTATATGAAAACAAGCACTGTTTCGGAACTTTTATCACAAGAAAATGTTTTAACAGAAGTAGATATTAAAGGTTGGGTAAGAACGTTTAGAGCGAATCGTTTTATAGCTTTAAACGACGGCTCTACGATAAACAATATCCAATGTGTTATTGATTTTGAAAAGTTTGACGATACAATTTTGAAACGCATAGCAACAGGTGCAGCTATACATGTTACAGGAGAATTGGTCGAAAGCCAAGGTAAAGGGCAATCTGTAGAAATACAAGTCGAGTCTTTAGAGGTTTTAGGGGATTCAGATCCTGAAACCTATCCTATTCAACCTAAAAAACATTCCTTTGAGTTTTTAAGGGAAAATGCACACTTACGTACCAGAACAAATACATTTAGTGCCGTTATGCGTTTGCGTTCTGCTTTATCGTTCGCCATACACAAATATTTTAACGATAATGGGTTTTACTATATGCACACACCCATTATTACCGGTAGTGATGCTGAAGGGGCTGGTGAAATGTTTCGTGTAACCGCATTAGATGCCAAAAATCCGCCACTAAATGATGATGGCAAAGTAGATTATAGCCAAGATTTTTTTGGTAAAGAAACCAATCTTACCGTTTCTGGTCAGTTAGAAGCCGAGACCTATGCCATGTCTTTAGGAAAAGTTTATACGTTTGGCCCAACTTTTAGAGCAGAAAATTCAAATACCTCACGTCATTTGGCAGAGTTTTGGATGATTGAACCAGAAGTAGCCTTTATGGATCTTGCGGGAAATATGGATTTGGCAGAAGACTTTATGAAATTTGTACTAAAGTACGTTTTAGAACATAACAAAGAAGATCTAAACTTTCTGGACAAAAGGCTACAAGATGAAGATAAGTCAAAACCACAAGCAGAACGTAGTAACATGACACTTATTGAAAAGCTCAATTTTGTTACAGATAATCATTTTAAACGCGTTAGTTATACCGAAGCCATAGATATTTTAAGAAACTCTAAACCAAACAAGAAAAAGAAATTCAAATATCCTATAAACGAATGGGGTACGGATTTACAAAGTGAGCACGAACGTTATCTGGTAGAAAAACACTTTAAATGCCCTGTAATATTATTTGATTACCCAGCTAATATTAAAGCCTTTTATATGCGTTTGAATGACGATGGAAAAACCGTTCGAGCTATGGATATTTTATTTCCAGGCATAGGTGAAATGGTTGGTGGATCGCAACGCGAAGAGCGCTTAGACGTTTTAAAAGAAAAAATGGCGGCCTTAAATATTCCAGAAGAGGAACTTTGGTGGTATTTAGACCTACGTAAATATGGTTCTGCCGTACATTCGGGTTTTGGCCTCGGTTTCGAACGCCTTGTTATGTTCGTTACTGGAATGAGCAACATTAGAGATGTTATTCCGTTTCCAAGAACACCACAGAGCGCAGAGTTTTAAGACAAAAAGAAGTCGTATTGCACAAAGAGATAAAAGAAATTTTATACTTTTATCTCAAACCAAATTATAGCATGCTTAAGCAACAGTTACAATTTAAATTATCGCAGAAATTGTCCCCGCAACAAATTCAATTGATGAAATTGATACAGTTGCCAACACTTGCTTTTGAACAACGCTTAAAGCAAGAATTAGAGGAAAATCCAGCACTCGAACGGGGCAAGGAAAACCTCGATAATGAATTTGACCCAGATTTAGACAATTCTACAGATGATTTTAATGACAATGAATCTATTAGCGCTGAAGATATTAATGTTGATGAATATTTAAGTGACGACGAAATACCAGACTACCGGACACAGGCAAATAATTACAGTAGTGATGATGAAGAAAAGACTATGCCCTATGCTGCCGGAACATCATTTACACAGTACCTAATAAACCAGCTAAACACCTACAGACTTTCAGACGAAGAACGTGATATTGCAGAATTTCTAGTGGGCAGTGTTGACGAAAGCGGCTATATTCGTCGCTCGCTATCCGATATAATGGACGATCTGGCTTTCACCCAGAATGTGTATACTACTGAAGAGACGATTAAAAAAGTCCTAAAGATTGTACATCAATTAGATCCTGCTGGTGTAGGAGCTAGAAACTTACAAGAATGCTTAAGTATTCAGCTGCACAGAAAAGAAAAAACAGCCGACAATGCCCTAGCCATTAAAATTATTGACACGGCTTTTGAACAGTTTACCAAAAAGCACTACAAAAAGCTAATACAAAAGTTTGACATAAGTGAGATTCAATTACGGGATGCCATATCTGAAATTGAGCATCTAAATCCTAAACCAGGTGGTTCGTATTCGGGCAATAATAGGATCGTTGAGCACATCGTTCCCGATTTTGCTATTAAAATTGTAGATGGTGAACTGGAGTTAACATTAAATGGTCGCAATGCGCCCGAGTTACATGTATCCAGATCTTATAACGACATGCTTAAAGGCTATAAGGACACGAAAGAGAAATCGAAGTCCCAAAAAGATGCCATTATATTCATAAAACAAAAACTAGATGCTGCTAAATGGTTTATTGAAGCAATAAAACAACGACAACAAACCCTATTTATAACCATGAGTGCCATTATGCACTATCAACGTGATTATTTTTTAACCGGTGATGAGCGCATGCTAAAACCAATGATTCTCAAAGACATTGCCGATGAGATTGCCATGGATGTTTCTACTGTATCGCGGGTTGCCAACAGTAAATATGTAGACACGCCTTATGGCACCAAACTTATAAAAGAATTCTTTTCTGAGTCTATGAAAAATGACCAGGGAGAAGATGTCTCTACAAGAGAAATCAAAAAGATTCTGGAAACGGTTATTGAGGAAGAAAACAAGAAAAAACCCTTAACCGATGAAACATTGGCCAGTATTTTAAAAGAAAAAGGTTATCCCATAGCCAGAAGAACTGTTGCAAAATATCGCGAACAATTAGACATTCCTGTAGCACGATTGCGCAAAAAGATATAAATGGACCGTATCTTAAAAAGTATATCGTTTATTTTCCATCCTATCTTGATGCCTTTGTTTGGCGTTGTATTTTATTTTGCGAAGTCGCCCCGTCATATAGCCATACAAGCTATTCAAGCAAAATTAGTTGTGCTTTTCATCCTTACCGTCATATTGCCCATTGTCATTTATTTCCTTTTAAAAACTTTAGGAAAGGTTAAATCCATATACCTTAGATCAACCAATGAGCGCATAATCCCTTTGCTTATTAACTGTTTTATTCTTCTATTAATACTACAGCGTATCTTAACCCCCAAGCAGGTTATAGAACTCTACTATTTTTTTGTCGGCATCTTAATCTCAACGCTTTCATGTCTTATCCTTGCAATCTTTAAGTTTAAAGCGAGTATCCATATGATTGCGGTTTCTGGCCTGTTCATGTTTTTTATAGCCTTAAGTATTCACTTTAGCATTAATATAAATGGCACTTTAGCCTTAATGTCCATTATTACTGGAGCTGTAGCAACATCAAGACTTCACGTAAAGGCACACAGTTATTTAGAACTTATTCTAGGTTGTTTTATCGGTATGTTTCCTCAGCTCATTTTAGTGAACTACTGGTTATAAAACATAAAACATCAAACCGACCTTAATGGCATTCATGTCTATGGTTCTACCATCCAGCATAGCATCTTTGGAAAAAATAGGGTTTAAAGCATAATATGCATATAAATTCCAAGTATTATAGCCCATGCACAAGGTTATACCGTACTGCAGCCTATTGAAATCCTTGAGCCCCTTATACTTTAAATGTTCTGGATCCCCATTAAACTTAACAGTATTCGCTAACAAATACCCTAGTTTAAACCCCGTATAAATACGCCAGAATTTATATTCAACAGGAGTGGAAGTACGCCACCTAAACTCAACAGGAAGCTCTAACAAATGGCTCGAGAACTTATTCTTGGAATAGTTGTCCTCTGCTTCCAAAATACTATAGGAAATAGCACCAAGATCATCTTTCGTGATCTTCAAATTTTGATTAAATGAATTTGCAGAATACCCAAGCCCTATACCAATTGATACATCCCTGTTTTTATTAATTGGCATATCTTTAATAAACCCAAAGTGCAAACCTATTGAAAAACCACTTTGGGAAAGATCTGAAGGCTTTTCTCCAAGTAAATTATAGGTTACTCCTGCGTAGAACTGATCTTCTTTATAAAGAGAGTCTACTACTTTTATATCAAGCTCCTGGGGATATATCGCTTGAAAACTTGCAACAGAGAAAAATAAAAAATATATGAGTTTCTTCACTATCAAACTACTTTAAAATACTAACTCTTAATATACAATCAACATTATAAAGATAGTAACAGCAAAGGTACTATTATATTGTTGGCACTAACAAAAATTAAAAGGCGTTTTGATAAATCAAAACGCCTTTATAATATAAAATTAAGAGTTTAACTTATTGATTAAGTACACTACCTTTTTTGGTTGTATAGTTAATTTTAAGAGCATTTACTTTACGCAGCTCTTGTTTAATATCCATAATCAACCCCATATTGGATTTACTATCTACTTTCAATGCAGTAGTTAAAAATGGTACCAATTCTTCACGCTTAGAATCTCTTTCAGCTGCAATAAAGGCCGCTATATCACTTACATTAGCAAATTTATCATTTAGCTGAATTCTAGCTTCAGTTCCATACTGCTTGTAATTGGCACTTGGTTTCCCTGCATAAATATACATGACCAAGTCTTTTTTGTCAAGTTTTTCAACTTGATCGGCAAAAGGCAAGTTATTCTCAATCATCAAGGTATTTTGCCTCATAACTGTGGCTACCATGAAGAAGAACAATAACATAAATACAATATCAGGTAACGATGCTGTACTTACTGCAGGAACTTCGCCGCTTTTTTTCTTTTTAAATTTAGACATAATAGTATGTATTAAACTTTTATTACTGTACTTCTGAAAGCTTCATAGGATAGTCCAGTTTTATCTGATCTATCTGCTCCTTCAACTTATCTTTATTTCCTGGCCAGTTAACATCCTTATAATTTTCTTGCATTTCAATAAAAGATTTGCCGTGTACACTTTGGGCTCTTCTATTTCTAAGTTCATTATAAGCAGCTACCAATTCATTTTGAACCGATATATAAGTCTCATAAGATGTTTCTCTTTCGTTTTTTAAAGATATAATAGCCTTGTCTGGATTATCTGATGATTTCTCGTCCTTTTTCCCGTTACAATAACTACAGGATCCATCACCGCCATTATCCAAAAATTCAATAGCGGCTTTCCTTAAGTCCTTAAGTTCCGTTAACTCCTCTTCAACCATCAACTGATTCCTACCATTTATCAATACAGTAAAGATATTTTTCTGCTTAATAATAGGCGGCTCCGTATTGTCCTCTATAGGAGGCAACTTACGGTTAATTCCCGAGTCTGTTTCAATGGTTGTTGTTACAAGGAAAAATATTAATAATAAGAAGGCAATGTCGGCCATAGAGCCTGCATTAACTTCCGGTGCTGCTCGTTTTGCCATAATTATTTAAATATTTTTTTAACACCAGAAAATGCCATTGATGCAATTGCCAAAAATGCAAGTACATAGAATGTATATAATCCGGCTCCTACCTTTTTAGAAGTAGCTTCTGTGATATCCTGCCCTTTATCTGTAAAAGGCTTTAAATCTAGGTCTGCTCCAGAAGACATTGCATACGACACAAATACGATAGCCAAAAATATTCCTACCGTAACTAAGGTCTTTTTAATGTTTCCGGTGAACAATCCTTTTAAAACATATATTAGTACTAATACCAAAACTAAAGCTAGTACAGCATATGTTACAAATAATATGTTATCGATCATACTTTCTGACCCCGATGACATAATCATTAGCACAAATATTGCACCAATAATACCCAGAGCATAAGCTATAATCTTTATTATTTTATATAAATTCATAATTCTTTATTATTAGATTATTACTGCTTTTGTCTGATCAACAAATCCATTAACGTAATAGAAGCGTCTTCCATTTCATTAACGATACTATCGATTTTAGCAATAATATAATTGTAAAAAATTTGAAGTATAATCGCAACAATCAAACCAAATACTGTTGTTAAAAGTGCTACTTTAATACCTCCTGCTACAAGTGATGGCTGCATATCACCAGCTGCTTCAATTTTATCGAATGCTTGAATCATACCTATTACTGTTCCCATGAACCCAAGCATTGGTGCCAATGCGATAAATAAAGAAATCCAAGATACGTTTTTCTCTAATTGTCCCATTTGTACCCCACCATAAGCTACAACAGCTTTTTCTACAGCGTCCAGACCTTCATCTGTTCTATCTAATCCTTGGTAGTAAATAGAAGCGATAGGACCTTTTGTATTTCTACATACTTCTTTAGCCGATTCCACGCCACCAGAAGCTAAAGCTTCCTCAACTTCTTTAGTTAATTTTTTTGTGTTTGTCGTTGAAAGGTTTAAAAAGATAATTCTCTCTATAGCTATTGCTAATCCTAGAATTAAACATAATAATACAATCCCCATAAACTCAGGACCTCCTTCAATAAATCGCTTTTTTAATTCTTGGTGAAATCCAAGCTCCTCAGCAGGCTCTGCTGCATCATCTTGTGTTGTACTTACAACTGCAGTTGTAGTTGCCGCAGTAGTTGTGCTTGCATTAGCATTAACAGTTCCGAATGCCATAACACCAGTAATGGCAAGGATAGAAAATAATCTTTTCATGTTCTAGATCTTAATTTTATTAGTTTAAAGTGTTAAAGATATAAAAAAAATGCAACTAAAAATAAAATAACAGCAGAGAGGAAGGGATTCGAACCCTCGATACGCTTTTGACGTATACACACTTTCCAGGCGTGCGCCTTCGACCACTCGGCCACCTCTCTGTATTTTTAATCCATTTTTATTACGGGGGCTCAAATAACAAAAAAAAGTTCAAACGTTAAAATTTTAACGGTTAATTTTGATACATTTTTCACTGTATTTCGCTTCCTGTATGGTTTTGAACACTTTGCAGACATTAATTTGGGCTTTAAGATTGGCTCTGTAATTCTTTTTGAACAAGAAGCAGCATATAGTCTTTGACAATAATTAGAAAATCATGATGTATTTGTAAACAAAACACAACTGGTTTCTAATAAAAATTACGAAGATATTACGACTTATAAACAGAAATTTATACGGCATCTTTTAAACAAACATTCCAAAACACACTTTATTACAGACCTTTTAGTTCTATTTTCTAAGGCACAGGCATTGCTTCGCCATGCAATACAATTGGATTGGAAGTATCTGGATTTATTACAACTTTAATCTTATATGTTTCACCCTTATCGAAAGAAGCTTTACTCTTTAAATAAACATCTGTTTTCTCAAAGGGCAATAATTCGGGAACCGTTCCTTTAATAATATCAATGTCTTTGCCTCCCTTTGAACATACAATCATTATCTTAGCCTTTTTTGAAGGCACTTGTCCAAAATTCTGAACTTCAACCGTTAGACCTGCACCTTTTAATGAAGGTTTTATCTTTGGTAATCTGGCCGATAATATAGGCGTTACATAATCTACTCCCGGTAAACGTGTATATGCAAATAAAAGGTCTCCTTTACTGGATTTTCCTATTATTTTTCCTGCAAAATTAGACTCTGTAAGTCCATGACTTTTCCCATCAAATGTAATAATGAGATCCTCTCCCATCTTTTCTGTTTTAATGACCTTTGCTCCTTTTCCAAAATTCACTGCTTCGGTGGCTCCAAATCTTAAGGATGCAACATCGATATCAGTATGCGGATTAAAATCGGGCTCCGCTGCTATTTTAACCTGTACTGCTTTAGTTTTGGCACTAATCTTTTTCTTATTGAGCACAGTTGCCAAACGTCCTACAGTTAATGGTATAACAATATGTTTTGAGCTATGGTTGTCATTTTCAAGATCATGCCATTTAATAGTATCAATCACCGCGAAATGCGCCTGTGTTGCCCTTCCGTATTTATCCTGAAGCACTTTAATACGTTCATATTTAAACCAATCGACCTTAGTGCCATCTTCATATTTAGATATCCCAGGCATATATGCTTCTCCTGGATCAACTTTCCATGTAACCCCATCTTTGGATCTTAAACTGTAGGCTATACGACCTAACCAGTCATTTACGATCATATGGTACTGAACATTGGTTTTCCACACTAATGGATCTTCAAATTCCCCCTCAACTGGCGGATACACACGCTTTTCGGTAACTTGATTATAAGGAGACACTCCCGTTTTGCTAAACCAAATACCGCCACCGCGACACACCATTAAATACGAACCGTCTTCTCTCTGGGCAAAACTTAAGTTACTTAATCCTTCAATAATTTTCCTATCGCGTTTGTTAAACTCAAACTTGTTATATTTCCAAGGGCCATAGATAGCATCAGAAAGATAATAGCCTCCTATAACATATACAACATACCTACCGTCTTTTAACCTATATACTTCTGGGTTATGCCCTTTGCCTACAGTTTCTGCAATCTTGTAAGGTCCAAATGAATTTTCGGAAACAGCATGGAATACAGTAGACTTACTCCAATACATATGCCCCTTGGGAGCATTTTCTGGCCATCCACAAACAAAAAGGTGGTATTTGTTGTCGTCTCCCAATACAGCATTTCCTCCCCAATATGAGTTTATATTATCTTCAATTCCATTATCTACATACCGAGGAATAACATTTTTGGCGCCCCAAGTATCTGTTGTTAATTGCCCTTGTACTGGCATAGGCAGAAACCTATCCATAAAACGCCCGCCATGCACCAAACTATCCCATTCTACAGGGCGTTCGCGTTCTTTTATTTGGGCTTGTACTTGCCCTATTAACAATACACATATAACGAAATGAATAAAAAACTTTTTTGATCTCATTTATTTAACTCTAATTATGTTTATTCTTTATACTGGCTTTTCTATCTATTGATTTCAAACCACCTTTTAACTTTTAAACAATCTCCAGTTACGGTATAGTAAAATTTTCCCTCTGGAGTCATTTCCGTCAGGGGAATTGTAAAAATTCGCGTGTCCCCATCTAAGTCCCCCTCAACATGAAACCCAGGTGCTATACATTCGATATTGTTAAGACTTGTTTTTTGTTTATCCTTTTGCCAAGGCGCAAAAAGAGATACGGTAATTTTAACCTCTTGTCCTTGTTCTATATGCTGATTAATTATAGGTAAGGCAGGGCAATTGGGTAACGGAAACAAAACTGCCGAAACGGCCGACTTCAACGCTACGTATGTACCTTTATCGTTATGCTGGATGGATACTTCGTTCATTTCCAATGTTTCCACATTAAACTCGTAGGCTACTTTAACATTTTCTGGCAATTCCGGGAGCCTTACAAGCACTTTATCTTCTTTAAGAGGTGTAGCATCTACATGGCCTCCTGTTAAGACCCAATAAGCTTCCGATTTCCATAAATGTCCCATCCACTTTGAGTCATTTTCTGCAACAGGATCCCATTCGGTAACATCGCCATAGGTAACAGCATTGGCAAATGTGGGGTGCAACTCATGCCATCTTAAATCAATAACAAAATCTTCATTATAATCATCGGGTTTTTCGGTGCCTACTTTAGACCAAGCCCAATTGCGTCTTTGGTTTTCCGTTTTGCTCATTATGGCTCCCGTAATGGCCGCCTCAGGGGCACTGGCATGGTATGATAGTGGTAAATAGTTTGGCATGGCTACTTTCATGGCATCAATTTCACTACCAGAGCAATCCATTATTAAGGCTCCATTGGTACTTTCATGGAAATAATCCATGTAAAATTCTGTAGAAATAAAAAAATCAGGATTTATTTTATCGGTAGCTTCCCTAATCCTCTTCAAACAATCTCGCATCCACTTGTTAGCATTAAAAGGGCTCTCATGTGCATGGACTTCATTATAGCAGGGTCGAAATGGGAATCCAAATTCATCCAATCGAATCTCATCCACACCTGCTTTGGCCAGCATGGTACACACCCTAATTAAATTATCCTGCCAAGGCTTGTATCCCGGGCAATTAAATGCACCATAAATCTCATCTCCTTGTCTGTAATCCAGAACAGGTTTGCCATTTCTATTTTTAATAGCAAACTTTTCCCAATCCCCTTCAAACATTGGGCTGGTTTTACGGGCTCCATAAGCGGCTACATACATAGCTACTCTTCTTCCATATTTATGGCAAGTCTCAACACCTTTTTTAAAAGCCTCTAAGCCTCCTAGATCTGACCTAAAATCTATAAATCCAGATGACATCCACGGTCCGTAGGTTTCTGGCCAACGATTAACGCCTTCGTTCCACATGGCTATCTCCATACAGTCGTTAATATCATTGCCAAATATTGGCTTACTGAACAAACCATGTAGTTGTTCAAAAGAGGTAAATACATTCTCTTGGCCTGTCTCCATATTTTTAGCTACTGCCTTTTTATCTGGAAACCAAGTGCTCGAACGGGTCGTCACTTCTTCTTTATACCAATTGGGGACTTTTCGTGTTTCAATATTGCCAGAAAACCAAGCATGATAAGCTTTTGCAGCTGTTCTCCAATTTCCATTGTAAGCTAATATTTTAGCTGAAGGCCAGATTTGGGCTTTGCCAGCATCTATTCGTTTTTTATCAAAATAGAAAGATGCCATCCCGCCTTCTGGAAATGTAGACATCACTTTATTACTAAAGTCCTTATCCTGAACTATAAAAGCGAAGCCTTGCTTTTTAACCGGCTCATAAACCGTTTGCCATTGCATCGACACATCCTTTCCATAAATCCCCCCAATAGGGCGCTCCCATGCTTTAACCCCAGGGTATCCTCTATCCCACATGTTAACAGTTAAATTAGTGTTTTTGTCACTACCCAAACAAATACCGGTAAAGTATGGAAATGCTGTATAAACTGAAACAGGTTTACTTCCTACATTTTTTACTGCTAGATGCGTATCGAATGTTCCCGAAGCATTGTGAAGTTCTACTTTTAACGTAACCTGAAGCTGCGTATTTTCATGTATATAGACAATCTCAAGTGTTTTTAGGTCTTTGCCTTCTTTAACACTATAACTATTAATACTACATGAATGAGGATCAATTAAAATACCTCCATAAGCGTTATCCTGTGCACCTGCTCGCAGATAAGGCATTGACGTTGTATTGGCAAAAAGCCTGAAAATATTTCCTCCTTTTTCATTTTTTATATAATTGTCTTGTGTAGACTTATTACAGATCGAGTCTATTTGTCCTGTCTTCTTCTTAAAAGTAACCTTAACAAAGGCATTTTGAAGCCCAATATGGGTTTCACTATCTATTGTTCTTGTTTCCTCATTGGAGCTACTTGAGCAAGACAAGATGATGTTGCTTATTATAAGCAAACAACCAATCGTCATTCCTGAAATAAAACACTTATGCTTCATCCGCAATTATATTTATCTTTTGATTTGCCTGTGTTTGAATAGTAATTATGCCGTTTTCTTGTGTATAGGTTGCATCAAGAATAAAGTTTCGATCTCCAAATGGGTTCTTTAATTTCAAAACACCTCCTTTTTCTGCGAGTATTGAAACTTGAACAATCTCTCCTGCTTCTTTTTTGGCCGAAACAAGGAAAGCGCCTTCTGTTCGTAAGGTATCAAAACTTACGTCTGCCCAATCATCTGGGATTGCTGGAAATACATGGATGATTCCCGTATGACTTTGGATAAGCATCTCCTGGACGGCTGCTGCAAATGCAAAATTCCCTTCTAAAGTAAATGGACGGTACTTAAACTTAGAATATCCTCTGTTATGCTGCTCACCATTTACGTGAAAGGAATTGGGCAAGCAAAAGTTTTCAGCAAATATTCTTAGGGTTTTAGCGGCTGCTTTCCCATCAAAAGCGCGCGCTTGCAAATTAGCTAGCCAACTAAAGGAGTAACCTGTAAAATAATCGGAACCAACATTTACAAGATGACCTATTGTATT
This sequence comes from Snuella lapsa, assembly GCF_039539345.1. Taxonomy (NCBI): domain Bacteria; kingdom Pseudomonadati; phylum Bacteroidota; class Flavobacteriia; order Flavobacteriales; family Flavobacteriaceae; genus Snuella; species Snuella lapsa. The sequence goes on from NZ_BAABCY010000034.1 coordinate 72,966, forward strand.
ATCTATTATCTTTTTATGAGCTTCATCTTTAGAATAATCAATTAGACCGTAAGGATGAAACGCCATTAAATGTGAAAAATGACGGTGGGACTCTTCATAAGGGTGGTCTGGAGCAAACATCAAACCCTCTGACTCATCGATAGCAAAGTATGGCCACTCCTGTAATACCTTTTCCCATTTTTTAGCATCCTCTTCTTTACCCAATTCCAGAGCCAGTTCGGCTGCTTTTTCATAAGTCCAACGTATGGCTGCCAAATCGAAATTTGTTGTTTCCTCAAACCAAGCTTCCTTGGAATTATCATGAATTTCTGGACTGGCACTAATGGGTAACTTCCTTAACCCTGTTTCACTTTTCACAGAAATATCTTCAAAAAACTGAGCTACTTCTCTTATCCATGGATAAGCTTTATTCTCTAAAAACGACCTATCCATAGTATAACGCCAATGCAGATAGAAATGTTGACTCAACCAACCAGAAACTGTTGGGCCAAATGCATACTGGATCCACCCTCCCATAGGCTCTCCGGTTAATGTTGTAACACCGGGAACAGCCAAACCATCCGATTCAAAATAGTCCTTTGTATACTTTTTAAAAGTACTTTTGTACTTCAATAGCCACTCTAAGTAGCCTTTTTCCAAATCAAGATGGTTACCAGAATATGCTGGCCAGTAACTTAATTGGGTATTTAAATCGTGATGGTAATCCCCTTTCCAAGGCGGCAATTTACCGTTATCGGCAGTCCAAACGGCCTGAAGCGATATAGGAGGTGCTCCATCACGGGCTGCAGATCCAAATTTATACTGCTCAAGGTACCATTGTTTTTCCAGTACCTTATCCGGAACATTAATGGCTGATTTTGACCAAAAGTTTTTCCACCAATTCTTATGTGTACTTAAATTCTTATTAAAACCTCGCTGCAATGCTTCATTAACCAAAATCCTGGAATCTTTCGTTTCTTTCCAATCGGGAAACCTTGTACTAATACTCCAACATCCTTCTAAAACATCTCCTTTTTGTTCCCAGGCAACATTAACATCGTAAATGAAACCGCCCCAACCTTTCTGGGTATAGGTAATGCTATGTTCATTTTCTTCTACATTCCCTTTTTCATAACCCAAGCGACGCAAGTCCTGTCCCGTAACAGGCGATTCTTCTTTACTTTCACCAGAAACATTATAAGCAGGTGGTATCAATAATGGCTTAAATCCTTCTGGGACTCCTTTAAAACTAAACCAGCCAATGTGTTCTGACGCATGTACAAATGCCCTAAATTTGGCTCCATTCTTCCAGTCAATACTACAGATGGCATCGGCTATAGACAAACGCGTTGAGTCAACCGCACCTAAGACTTCAATATTGAATTCTAGACCAGCTCCAGGTATTTTTGAAGGTGCTGGTGATCTGTCGTAAGGAACATCAAACTTTTTTTGCACCTCTTTATAAGTGTCATTCTTCCATTGTTCATAAACCCATGAAAATTTGTAATCTGGGGTATTTAGGTTTTCCATAGGACGCAAATCCCATAAGTTTACATTATCTAGAGACATCCTTAAACGCTCTTCTTTTTCCCATACAAGAGCCCCTATAACACCATTCCCCAAAGGAATGCCTTCGTCCCAACTTTTAGCTAAGGTTGTTGATACCAAATCGTGTTCACTAAAAGTTATTTGGATATCCTTATTCGGTTTGGAGCATGCTATAAATAAACTAACCGCTAGTACAACTAAACTTTTTCCCATTTATCTTATTTTCAATTGTTTATATTACACAATACTATTATTCGCTTCATTGTAATTATTATACAGAGCATTAGTCTCCAATCGCATCATCATTCAAAATACACCGTACCCTTCAAAGTAATGACTAATCGTCTTTACCCCCTACAACTATTCTTGCAAAGAGATCTACTGTATTTGCTTTAAGCAGCAATTTTTACATACAACCTAAGACCCTACCTTTAACTTTTTCAAATTGTTCAAACGTTGGAACAAAAATATAAAAATAAGTATAAAAACTTATATCTCTTAAACATTATATACAGATACTATAAGTCTAATTTAACAATCTCTAAGACGTGATTGAAAAATATTAAGGGCTTTGCTTATCTGACAAAGCCCAAGTAGTTCTACTTAGAACTTATTCTATATTAAACAACTTAACCTCTGTTAAAGTTGGACAAGCTAGAGCACTTTTAATATTGACCCTTATCCTATTACTCTTAACAGTATTAAAACGAACTATTTTCTTATATCCTACGGTTGATGCGTTTGCTATTTCCTTCCAACTATCTCCATCAGTTATTTCAATTGAAAAACCGCTGATACGTTGTCCTAAACGGATGTACTCCTGAAGCATGATGCAATTAAATGTTTGCTCTCCTTTTAATTCAAAATCAATAGTTGCTGTTGTTGTTGCATCTTCTGTTGCCCAATAGGTTTCATTTGAACCATCTAAAAGGTTATTTGCACTAAAATCACTTCCTCTGTTATTACTTGAACGCACCTTAGCTCCTTGTAGCAAATTATTGGCAAAGGCTCTATCCAAATATTTTTTAAATTCCATTAGACGCAAAGAATCAATCGAATGTATTTGCCCTCTACGATCTGGTGGCACATTTAAATTTAGAGACGCACCATTACCTACCGAGTGAAAGTATATATCCAATAAATCATTTAAATTCTTTACTTTTTCGTCTTCATGGGTATGATAAAACCATCCTGGTCGTATAGAAACATCTACCTCTGCAGGCATCCAATATTCTCCGTTCATCGTCCCAGTTTCTCCGATCCAATATTGAGTAGTTCCAGCTGATGCTTTTGAAAACCCTTTATTGGGCAATGGTGTATAAGTAGCCCAACAAGAATCCTTGGCATGACCATGTTCGTTACCAACCCAACGACTATCTGGCCCTGCATCACTAAACATTATCGCATTAGATTGTAAAGATCTTACAATATCAATATTTTTATCCCAACCATAATAACTGGTTCTATCGATCTTACGTGTCTCATTAGCACCGCCATAATAACCATCACCTCCATTGGCTCCATCAAACCAAACTTCAAAAACATCGCCATAATTTGTGAGCAGTTCTTTTAACTGGTTGCGGTAGTATTCAATATACTTTTCATTACCATATTCAGAATGGTTACGATCCCAAGGAGAAAGGTACACCCCAAATTTTATCCCATATTTTTCACAAGCCTCAGAAATTTCACGAACCACATCGCCTTTACCGTTTTTCCAAGGTGAGTTTTTCACAGAATGCTCAGTATAGGCAGAAGGCCATAAACAAAACCCATCATGGTGTTTAGCGGTAATTATAGCTCCCTTAAACCCTGCTTTTGCCAAAGTACCTATAACCTGATCTGCGTTAAAATCGCTTGGATTAAAAATTTCGGGGCTTTCATCTCCAAAGCCCCATTCCAGATCGGTAAACGTATTTGTTGTAAAGTGTAGAAAAGCGTAGGTTTCCAATTCATGCCAAGCTAATTGTCTTTCAGAAGGCAAAGCCCCATAGGGCTTTGGTTGAGTTCCTTTTTTTTCACATCCAAAAAAAAGCACTATTACTACCATTAATAAATTAATGTATCTATTTCCCATAATATTTTAGGTTTTGTTAAAATGAAAGTTTAATGTTTTGCCCGACTTACTCTTCTTTTATTAACAAGTACAAGCTTAAACTTTTGACAACTCTTCAAAATAACACTATAAGAAGCTAATAATCTACACTTAAAATTGCGTGAAATGATACTGTTTTTGCCTTAAGTAAAATAGCTTAATAGTCTATTGAGGGTTCTTATCTCTTGAGTTTAACTAAGTCGTGGTTAATTTTTATTCCAAAAAGTAAAAACAACATACTATGAGTCTTTTTCCTAATTCTTTTTCTTATTATGGAATATGCTTTTGTAATGTGTGCTTCGACGGTTTTTAATGAAATATTTAAATACTCAGCTATTTCAATATTGGTCAAACCTTCTTTTTTACTTAAAAGAAATGTTTGTTTACATTTAGAGGGCAAACCCTCTATTTCTTTGTTAATTAAAATCATTTTCTTTTCAAAGAGATCCTGATTAAACTCATTGACTTCCTCGGTTATAGCTTCTACGTAAACTTTTTCTAGAACCGAGATAGACTGATTCCTATGGTACTGGTTTATAAACTCATTATAAACCGATTTGTACAGAAACCCCTTAATAGAAAAATCAGTCTTAAGATTAGCCCTAAACTCCCAAGTCCTTAAAAACACATTTTGTATAATATCCTGTGTCATAGCCTGGTCATTTGTCAAACTCAGAGCATAAACAAATAATTTTTTGTGATAGGTATGTATTAAAAATGAATAAGCATTTTCCCGTCCACTTTTTAGGTCTTCTACCAATTCAGCATTGTCCTGATAAATTTTATACATAAACTTATTTTAAGTAAATAAATGCTAAACTTTATGTAAAAATGCCAAAAAAATAACAATACACAAAAAAAATAAAAAAAAGTTAGGGTTTTAAGAATTCGCTTTGTAATAATATAAAAGAAGAAAGCACAAAGCCTAATGATTCCCCAAGAAATTGAAGATCTAATTGTTAAATATATAAACAAATCGGCCAATGCAAAAGATTTGGACAAACTCATTGAGTGGATTAAAACTGACAATAACAAAGCGCAATTTAAAGATTTTGCTAAAGATCATTACGCAATAATATTCAGTATGCAGGATCCAGACACTAAACACATAAAAGAACTTCTTTTCAACGAAATCAGAAAAGATAAATCGAAAACTTTTAAAAACAAGTTGCGGTCTGTATTCAAATATGCTGCTGTGGCACTCGTCTTTTTAAGTATTGGTTATTTTTATAAGCAAGGTGTATTCTCAAGCACGCCTAATAACATTCCTGATCCGACAAACAAAATCACATTACAGCTTGAAGATGGCACTATAAAAACAATTGACGAAAGTGAGTCTGCTAAAATTTTTAGTGCTAACGGAAACATGGTAGGCATACAAAAAGGTAAACAGTTGGCCTATGCCAATGACTCCAATGTTGAAAAACTAACCTACAACACCCTTACGGTTCCATATGGCCGACGCTTCAATGTTATACTATCCGATGGTACACATATTTATTTGAATGCCGGTTCCTCATTAAGATACCCTGTGAGATTCATAAAAGGATCCAATCGCGAGATCTTCTTAGACGGTGAAGCCTACTTTAACGTAACAAAAGATTCTAAACACCCTTTCATTGTTAACTCCAATGAATTAAACATTAGGGTTCTCGGAACACAATTTAATGTTTCTTCTTACCCGGAAGATGACAACGTCAATACTGTGCTGGTTGAAGGTTCGGTGAGCTTGTATAACAAGGATGAAGTATACTCCGCTCCTACGTCATCCTTATTGGAACCCGGACATATAGCGGCCTGGAATAAAAGCAATAAGGAATTACGTATTAGTGAAACAAATATCGCACAACATACTGCCTGGATTGAAGGAAGATTAATTCTAAACGAGATTAGATTTAACGATATCTTGAAAAAACTAGAGCGCCAATACGACGTCACTTTTGTTAATAACTACCAGGCGCTCGAAGACCGATATTTTACCGCCAGATTTGATATTGAAGATATCTTTCAAGTCATGAAAAGTCTGAGTGAAGCCGCTTCTTTCGCCTACAAAATAGAGGAAAAAGAAATAATTATTAACCCTTAAACAAATTATTATATGATTAAAAACTGACTTAAATTTAAAGATCAAAACAATTAATCATTTTATGCTTGTAAAACACTAATCATGTGCTTTGCTATATAACCACAAAAAAATCGGAAAATGGTGCAACATCTTCCGATTTCATAAAATGATTTAAAAAATGTCTAATCACTTAATTAAATCGAAACAAAAGTATGAAAAAATTCATTAAAGGGATTGGTATACCCAATAACAAGGCGATCCCTAATTTCAATTTGAAAATGAAACTAACCTCTCTGTTACTAGTACTTTCGTTATTTCAAATTTATGCCAACGATTCATTCAGTCAGAATACCAAGGTGTCATTAGATTTGGATAATGTAACTCTTTTGAATGTTTTAAATGAAATTGAACAAAAAACCGACTACAAATTCTTATACGAGAAGAATGTCTTTTACCCTAATAAAGTTGTAAGTTTATCCGTTAAGAAAAGGAAGCTTTCCAACGTACTGGATAAATTATTTCAAGATTTTAATGTTTCCTTTGTTTATCTGGACAAACAAATAATAATTAAGCCGAACCGTTTAGGTGGTTCCTCTAACACCAATGACAGCTCCTCTAATTATCAACAAATTGAAGTAAGTGGAAACATAACTGACGCTAATGGTGTTCCTTTACCTGGCGCTAATATCATTGTAAAAGGAACCGCTAATGGCACATCATCTGATTTCGATGGCAATTACTCTATCCAGGTGTCCAATGCCAATGCTGTTTTACTGTTCTCTTTTGTAGGCTATAATACCCAAGAAGTACCATTGAATGGCAAAACTGTTATTAATGTGGTTCTGGAACAAAGTCAGGAAGCACTTAATGAAGTTGTCATTACTACAGCATTAGGCATAAAAAGACAAAGTAAAGAATTAGGGTATGCAGCTCAAAACATAAAGGCTGAAGAGGTCACAATAGCAGCCCCTGTAGATGTTGCTCAAGGCCTACAAGGAAAAATAGCAGGATTAAACATAGCGACTTCAAATGGTATAGGAAATGCCTCTTCTCGAATAGTTATTAGAGGCAATAATAGCTTATTTGGCAGAAACCAACCTTTAATCGTCGTTGATGGTGCCATAGTGGAAAATACAGAACTAGAACAAGGTAATGTAGGAAATAATCAGGACTCTTACCGAGACTGGGGTAACTATTTGAGCTATCTGGATATGAGTACTGTAGAAGACATTAATGTGTTAAAAGGCCCTAGTGCGGCAGCACTCTATGGAGCTCGAGGAGCCAATGGCGTTATTTTGATTACGTCTAAAAAAGGTTCTAAAAGAGAAGGTGTTGGGATACGATACAATGTCTCTAGTGTTATTTCAGATGTATATCGATTTACAGAAGTTCAAAACGAATTTGGCGGTGGTTTTAGAGCAGGTTTATTTACAGCAAACCCACAATTACCCAAAACGGCTTCAGGAGAAAACTTCCCGGCCATTTTATATCCACAAGCCTGGAGTGGCAACCCTTACCCTGGAGCTTCGGGTATAGATTCATTTCACGGCACAGTCCCTGGGGGATACAACACCTGGGATATTTTTAGCTGGTTTGGAGCAGGTTCTTCATGGGGACCAAGACTGGATGGTACTCAGGCCCTTTGGTGGGATGGAGAAACAAGATCTTATTCTCCACAACCTAACAATAGAGAATATATGTTTAAGCAAGGCCTGGAAACTACACATAATTTATCATTTTCATCAGCCAGCGACTTTGGCAGCATAAGAGTTGGGTATGTTCATAAAGAAGGTGATGCTATTGTAGAGAACACTAATTACAAGAGTAATAGTTTCTCACTAGGATCTCATGTCAATATTTCTGAGGTATTAAGTGCCGATATCAATGCAGCCTATAACCAAAACTTTAGATTAAACACACCAGAAATTGGCAATAACAATTCCTGGACCAAATTCAATATTTATGGTATGTCCAGAGAATATAAAGGCCTAGAAAAGGACTTATATTACGGTGAAGATTTATACGATGGCTATAGGGTGAATTTTGGAGGAGCCTATCCACATGCCGAGTATAGTAGAGATTTATTCTGGGACCTTTATGAAAACAATGACCGTTTATGGCGGGATCAGTTCTTATCTACAATAAAAGTAAATGCTGAAATTACACCTTGGTTAAATGCTTTTGTAAGAACATCTGCAGACTTGTTAGGAACAAGATTTGAAGAAGCCAACAACACACTAAATTCCAATGGATTGAATGGCGGCTCTTTTAGAAAAACAGTAAGTAAGTCTAGAACTTACAATACAGATATCATGGCCACCCTTCATAAAGATGATTTTTTAACTGATGGATTTAATGCCAGCCTTACTTTAGGATACAATAACTACTCAACCAATTCATCAGGCGTTAAAGGGGAAAATTTAGGACCTTTTAAAGTACCTAATGTATATTCGTTATCTAATTGGACCAATAGAAATGATACTAGAATAAGTGAGACGAGATATGATATTAAATCATTTTCTTATTTAGGGTTTTTAAATCTTTCTTACAAAGACTATTTATTTCTAGAAGTAACAGGAAGACAAGATTATACGTCTACCTTACCAAAAAATAATAATTCTACGTTTTACCCATCAGCGAGTACCTCTTTCGTGTTTACAGAAGCTCTGGATCTAGGGAACTTTGAAAACACTCTAAACTATGGAGCTTTACGGTTTGCTTTGGGAAAAAGTGCTAATGCTGCAGACCCTTACCAATTGGACAACACCTACACTACCAGTTCATATGGAAATATTACTACTATTTCAAGACCTGATGTGATCCCGCCTCAAGAATTAACATTCCAAACATCGGTTTCAAAAGAATTAGGCTTGGCTTTAGGACTTCTAAACAATAGAATTAACCTAGACGTAACCTATTACGATATAAAATCTGAAAATCAAATTATTACATCGGCTATTTCCTTAGCTTCTGGGGCAGGTAAAGTAACTATTAACTCAGGAGAACTTACCAATAAGGGATTTGAATTTATAGTTAATGCTAAGATCATTAAAGATGATAATTTCTCTTGGGACTTTTCATTCAACGGATCTAAAAACACCAACAAAGTGGTAGCATTAGGAGAAGGTGTGGAAGAGCAACAAATCGCAACCGTTTTTGGTAGTTTGGGAGCATTTATGAAAGCTTCAGTAGGAGAGAATTATGGAACCATTTATGGAACCGATTTTGAATTGGATGACCAAGGCAGAAGACAGGTAACCAATATCTACAATCAAGATGGAAGTGGCGAGGTTGTTGGTACCCAGTATGTAGTATCCAATGAAGTTCAAAAAATAGGAAATGCTGCTCCAAAATTAACTGGAGGTTTTGGAAATGTATTTAGATACAAAAACTTTAGATTGAGTGCTTTAATGGACTTTAAATTAGGGGGGGATATTTATTCTGTAGACCATGCCGTAGCTATGGGAAGTGGATTGGCACCAGAAACAGCAGCTGCAAGACAAGATGGCGCTGGTTTACCCTACACTTATCCTGATGGCACTACTGCCAATATAGGTATGATTATGGAAGGGTTTAATGTGGACGATAATCGAGATAACGATCGTGTAGTACACCCTGTTTATTACTACGGTATTACATATGCAGGATGGTCTCACTTAAACAGGCCTAGAAGTTTATCGGTTTTTGAAAACTCTTGGATAAAACTAAGAGAACTGTCACTTACTTATAATGTCCCCCAGGATATTTTAAACAAAACTAAAATATTCCAAAACATGTCTGTTTCCTTAGTCGGAAGAAACCTTTTCTACTTGTATACCACATTGCCGCAGAAGTTGAATCCTGAAGGAATAAATGGAACTGGCAACGGACAAGGCTTACAGTGGTCTGCTTTCCCAAGCATAAGATCGGTAGGTTTTAATGTTAAGGTAGGGTTTTAATAACTAAAAAAAAGAACAATGAAGATAAATAATATAAGAACAATATATAGAGGGGCTTGCACCATGCTCCTGATGCTAGGTTTGTTATCCATACATTCTTGTGATGATGATTTTGGAGACATTAACAAAAATTACGAAGCTAATATATATGAAGCTAATGTTCCTGGATTGTTTGCAGGTTTATTAAGATCCTTGCAAAAAGAAGGAGCCCATTATAGAATTCCAGTAGCTTGGTTATACCAATGGAATCAGCAAGCAGCAATGTACTCGGCATCTGGTTATCGTTTAGACGATAATACAACCCAACCATGGCAAAACTATTATAAAAATTTAGCCAATTCTTATGACATTGAACATTTAATTGCTGAGGAAGAAGATGCTTCATCAATGACAAACATTTTAGCTATGACCAAAGTGGTGATGGCCTACAAAACACTTGCTAACACTTTGCTTTATGGCGATATGCCATATACAGAAGCTGGTAAAGGTTTCTTTGACACTTCGGCTTTCAGACCGACTTATGATGACCAGCAATCTATCATGCACGCTGCCATTGAAGATTTAACCTGGGCCATGGACAATTTGTCCACAAGTGGAACGCAGGTTTCAATAGGAGCATCTGATGTTCTTTTTGGTAATGACGTTAGTCAGTGGATAAAATTTACAAACTCATTACGCTTAAGATATGCTATGGTTATGGTTGAAAAAGATGCTTCATTTGCGGAACCAATTATAGCTGATGCCCTAACAAAACCATTATTAGCTGCCAATGAAAATGTATGGCTAGATCCTGGGGTAACTACTGTATTAAATAATAGAGAAGGTTTTTTTAGAGGTAACTCCTATATGCGAATGGGGTCTACTATGTTTAATGCTATGTCCAGCACGAATGCTGTAGATGGCTCTGGTATTTATGATTTAAGATGCCCTATTCTTTTTGAGCCAAATGAAGACGATGAATGGGTACCTTATCCTCAAGTTCCGGATAATACTACCCCAACAGTAACAGGAAACCCACATGTTGGAGCAAGACTGACGGATTGGAATTCAAACAGATCAAACTTTGCAACATTCAACGTGTACTATGTACAAGATCACACTATACCTCAGTTTATCTTAACTGGTTCACAAGTAAGCTTCCTAAAAGCTGAAATATATAATAGAGGCTTGGCAGGTGTTGCTGCTAACCCCGCTATGGCACAGACCTTTTATGAAGAAGGCATTACAGCATCTGTAAACTTTTGGTATAACCATGCTTTTAATTCAATTTGGTCAGTCAATAAGCCAGCAGCGGCAGCACCAACAGCAACTGAGTTAAACGACATGCTAACCCATCCCGAAGTGGCTTATAGTGCAGATGCAGCAACAGCTTTAAGTCAAATCTATAAGCAAAGCTGGATTGCAATGATACACCAACCATTTGAAGCTTGGAATTTACAAAGAAGGACTAATAATGCAACACCTAATGTATCATTACCGTCTACTAGTTTAGTAACTGATTTTAACAGATTAACCTATCCTCCTTCCGAAAGAGAAACGAATCGCACCAATTGGACTGCGATCACAGGAGGTACGGACTCAGAAAAAATCAAAATATGGATCCAGCCCTAAACAGAGGCATAATAATCATTTGATACAATAAAAAAGGTAGCTTAAGCTACCTTTTTTATTGTAATTTGTTTCCATCTATCAAAAACTTTATTTTATAGTTTAGACATCTCCCCTCTTAGCGAAGTTTCATAAATGGCTTTAAACTCTTTTTGAGAAACAGGTAATCCTAACATATACATTAATTTACTAATTGCCGCTTCGGTGGTGATATCCTTTCCCGAAATAACGCCGATGTTCTTCAACTGATTACTCGTTTCATAATGTCCCATAATAACACTACCTCCAGAGCACTGGGTAATATTGATAATATAAATCCCTTTGGATATGGTCTCTTCAAGCAAATTAACAAACCAAGATTCGGTAGTACTATTACCCGCTCCATAAGTTTCCAGAATTACGGCTTTTAAATTGGGTGTTACGATAATGTTTTTCATGAGCGCTTCTGAAATACCTGGAAACAACTTAATGAGTGCTACGTTATTATCCATTCTTTTATGAACCAATAAACGTTTCTTTGTATCATGCTTAAACAAATAGTCTTTATTTAGTTTTAAATGTACTCCAGAAGTTGCCAATTCGGGATAATTTAATGATGCAAAAGCCTCAAAATGTTCTGCATTTATTTTAGTTGTTCTATTTGCTCTATATAATTTATATTCAAAATACAAGCACACCTCTTGTATTACTGGATTATTATCTTTTTGCAATGAAGCAACTTGAATGGAGGTTATTAAATTCTCTTTTGCATCGGTACGCAAATCACCAATGGGTAATTGCGATCCAGTAAACACAACTGGCTTCGCTAAATTCTCTAACATAAAACTCAAAGCAGAGGCAGTATAACTCATTGTATCACTACCATGCAGCACCACAAAACCATCAAATGCTTCATAATTCTTTTCAATCAATTCAGCTATTTGCACCCAATAATCTGGATTCATATTACTAGAATCTATTGGTTCTTTAAAGGAAACCGTATCGATATTGCAGTCTAATAAATTCAGTTCAGGAATACGTTCTAACAAGCTTTTAAAATCAAAAGCTCGAAGCACGCCTGTTTTAAAATCTTTAACCATACCAATGGTCCCTCCGGTATAAATAAGCAATATATTAGGTTTGGATTGGCTCATAGCTTAAATTTTAAATACGGCTTTGGAATTTTCAGTGGTTATTTTGGCTATTTCTTCTACTGAAACGCCATATATTTCAGCTAATTTATGCAGCACATTTTTTACATAAGCACTTTCATTTCGTTTTCCCCTATATGGCACAGGCGCCAAATAGGGCGCATCGGTTTCTAAAACAATATGCTTCAGGTCAATTTGGTTTAAAAACTGGTCGATCTTACCATTCTTGAAGGTAGCCACACCACCAATACCCAGCTTCATATTATAGCTCATAGCCCTATGCGCTTGCTCTAAACTCCCCGTAAAACAATGAAAAATCCCAAAAAGATCATCACTTTTTTCGGCATCTAAAACGTCAAATATTTCATCAAAGGCATCGCGACAATGAATAACAATTGGTAGTTTATACTGCTTTGCCAACTTTATTTGGTGCTTAAAAGCTATTTGTTGTATCCCTAATGTAGACTTATCCCAATACAAATCAATACCAATCTCACCTACAGCATAAAAAGTTCGTGTGGAAAGTAAATCTTCTACATGAGCCAGCTCTTCCTTATAATTATCTTTTACATGGGTAGGATGCAATCCTGCCATTAAAAAAACATGCTCGGGGTAATCTTGTTCCAATTGCAACATTGCTTCGGTATAAGTGGAGTCGATAGCTGGAACGAAAAATCGAGAAACTCCAGCTTCAATTGCGCGCACCATCATTTCGGCTCGATCCTCATCAAAAGCCTCACTGTATAAATGCGTATGTGTATCGGTAATAATCATGGGGTAAAAATATAAAAGTCATCTGTTTAAACAGATGACTTTTATATTTTTATTAGGTTTCTTAACTAATCTAACTTACTTAAAAGCTTTTGAGCACGCTCAAAATCTTCGGCTTCCTCGGGCAACGTCTTTAAAACAGCCTTACAGGCTTTATAATCTTTTTGTTTTAACTTACTTAAAGCTAAGTACCAAATAGCCTTATTCTTAAATACCGAATTGCCTTTAGTTATACCATCTAGTTCAGTATCTGCTTTATCAAATTCATTCAACTCAATATTGGCAATAGCTCTATAAAGCTTCAATTCGGCATTTTCGGTATCTAAAGCGATAAGTTTATTTAAAGCCTTACTCGCTTTATTAAAATCTTTTGTATTAAATGCTATTTCGGCTGTTTTAATCAATTCGGAATCATCGCCTCTAACAGTTAAGCTAACATTACCATAATTGGCATAGTCGCTATAAACTGGAGTTGATTGATTAAACATAAAAACCCCAATTAGCAACACAATACTAGCAGCTACAGCATACTGCCAAGGCCTTAAGGCAAAAACCGTTTTCTGCTTTTTATATTTACTAAAATGTGTATTCGATATATTTTCCAGATTACTTTTAAAAGCCTCTGATGGCGTTTCATTTTCTAAGGTATGTGCTAAAAAAGCAGACAGTTCTTTATAGGTGTTGAATGCCTTGTTGAATTCGGCATCAGCTTTTAACCTAGTTTCAAAATTTATGCGTGCTTCTTGCGACAACTCATTAGTGAGGTAAGCTTCAAATGCTGTATAATCTTGCTCTTCCATGACAGTTACGAATTAAGTTGGTTAAATTTTGGCGAGCCCTGAACTAATGCTGTTAGCTTCCCTATACATAAAGATTTCTTTTTCCTAGCATAAGCATAACTTACGCCTAAACTTGCAGCAACTTCTTCCATTGATTTTATTTTAAAAGTTGCTCTTAACAAATCCTTACAGGCTGCTCCCAATTTTTGAAACATTTCGGCAAATAAAGCTTCTTTTTCGCCAAACAATACTGTTTCAAATACTAACTCCTGAACGTCGTCACCTTTAGATAAAACTTCCTCATTAATTGTTACCTCCTTATTTGCGTTTTTTTTCAATTCATTTAGCCATTTACGTTTACAAAGCAGAAAAAAATAAGCGTCAAACGGACAAGTAAGCGTTAACTTTTTCTGACTAGCTTGATTGTAAATAGTTATTAAAGTGTCTTGAACAACATCTTGTGCTTCATCTACACTTCCACTATTCTGCTTAATATAATTAACCACCTTGGGTACAAACTTATCGTAAATAGCCTGAATAATAAATGAGTTGTTTTCCAACAAGCCATTGATGTATTTCTGGTCTTCGTGTACTTTTTTTTCGCTCATTAACACCTTGTCTTTGCTACTAAAGTAAAAAAACTTTGAGACACATGGGTAACAATTTTTAAACGGTTTTGATATAAGGGTGTATAGCAAAATGCTAAACGAAAATTTAATTAATCTAAAACATTTAGAAATCATGAGAAAATCAATTTTAATTATCGCAACTGTAGCATTATCCATAGTAAACTTAAATGCTACCAATAACAAAAAGCCACTTGCTATTTCTATTGAAGCTACAACTATTACAAAAAGCCATATAGCCCAAGTATTCGAATGGGAAGTTAAAACCAATAAAGGAACATATTCTGGAACAACCTTAAGCTTACAAAAAGCAAAGCAAATGATTGCCCTATCGAGTAGTGGTGAAATTGTAAAAAACAAAAAGATTACCAGTTATTTCATTTTAAAAAATGAGCTTAACAGCACCAACAAAAGAAACTACTTCTGGGAAGTTAAAACTGCAACAGGCTTCGCAAAAGGCTATGCTTCCAATGAAGCTTATGCTAAAAAAATGATACAATTGGTAGCCTCTGGAGATGTTATTGTTTCCAAAATCATTATCAGTCAACCGCAACAATAAAAAAATTATCAAAATGGGGTAACAAAATAGTTACCCTGTTTATATAAACTTGAATAATAATTTTAAAACCCAATAATCATGAAAATCACAAAGCAATTTTATGGATATTTAAACAATTTAAATACCGCAAGCAAACAGTTAAAACACATTTTAGGTACCCTTTTGTTAACAGCCTTTATTTTTAGCAGTTGTACAAAAAATGACAGTGACGAATTAATTATTCGTCCAACCGCCGAAGACTTCAACAAACTAAAGGAAAAAGCCCTAGAAAATCTTACACAAACCTTTCAGTTTAATGCTGAAGATGGTGGCGTTACCTTAACCTCTGAAAAAGGAGTTAACATATACATTAACGGTAACTGTTTAACATTAAATGGAAATGCCGTTACTGGCACTGTAGATGTTGAATTTGTTGAGCTGTTTGAAAAAGGCAACATGCTTACTACCAACAAACCAACTATGGGCATCTTACCCAATGGCGACAAAGCCCTGTTAATTTCTGGTGGTGAATTTTATGTAAATGCCTCTCAAAACGGATCAACTTTAGAAACCACCTGCGGATTTCAAATGTCCATTCCGGCTGATTTAACTGGAGGCGTAGACAACGATATGGTACTTTGGAATGGGATAATCGATGAAGAAGGCAACCTTGCTTGGGAAGAAGACAAGCGTGATGCTGCAAATGGTCAAGATGGTGGTGTTTTTGCTGAAGGAAATCAATATTACGGCTTCTTCCAGTCATTTGGATGGTCTAACGTTGATAGGTTTTATAATGATCCTCGCCCTAAAACAACAATTCTTGTAGGGGTTCCAGAAGGATACGACAACACTAACAGTGCCGTTTACTTATCATATGATGGCGAAGAAACCGGATTGGCAAAACTAGACACTTATGACGCTGGTACAGGGCTGTTTAGTGAGCACTACGGGCAAATCCCTATAGGATTAGAATGTCATGTCATTTTTGCCACAGAAGAAGGCAATGACTGGAAATATGCCATACAAGAAGCAACTATAGAAGAGAATGGGATAATTACGTTTACCGAAGGAGAAATGGCTATCGCCACCGAATCACAACTTACTACCATTATCAATGGATTACCGTAAACATCTTTCATGACAACCTACTTTTAGTGGTTGCCCCTTGCTAACCTACTAAACCAGAAGCTCTAGAGCTTCTGGTTTGCCCTTTAGTGAAATGGGCTATAAAGTACACTAACCTCGTATATACAAATACTACCAATATTAAATATGTTGAAAAGGAAGTACTTCATAGTAATCATTTTCATTGTTGTAGCAATTACATTAATAGCCAACATCTGCACTATAATACTCAGCTATTTAGATTAGGCTTAACCCTAAAATTAATTAATACAATAGCGCTTTTTGTATATTTATGGATTACTAAACCAAAACTATTATGAAACGGCCCCTCTTTTATATATTTAGTATACTCTTTATGTGCTCTTATGCACAGCAAACAACTACAAACGACAGCCTTTTAAGAGTAGCAACCATTAAACACCAAGTTAAAAATAATGAAGTAACATTCACACCAGCAACCCCTGAATTAAATCAAATTTCAGGAGCTCCAAAAGCATTTTACACACATTACTGGGAATTTGGTGATGGGCATTTTAGTACTGAAGAACAACCAAAACACATTTACAAACAACCAGGTGAATATGAAGTAAAACTGTGGGCCACCAACAACTACGATACAGGTAAGCCTCCCACAACACGACCCAAAAAGATAGCAATTAACACAATAACTACCACATACAATGATGTAGCTACAATGGATGAAGATTTCATCTTAAAACGTAACAGAGAACCTGTTCCCAGTGAAGAAATGGTTGTCATCATGCAATATAAAAACCCTAAGGACTATATTACTAACGGTAAGCTTTATTTATTTTACAACGAACACAAATACAATGCAAACAACTTTAATTTAATAGACACCAGAACCCATCATAATGAAACACACATACCCTCTAATGCATTTACTTATACAAATAATATAGACGATGATCGCACCTATATAGCAACTTCAAATAACGAGGTGTACAAAGCAAGTACCATTTTACAGGATTCTACCGAAAAAATGAACCTCCCTCTTAGTATTGAAGAATCCAAGGCCTATTACAAAAACTGGACACTTTTAGAATTCGACAATATGCAGCCCAAGGAAGAGCGTAATATTTTCTTCAGCCTTAAAACCACTCCCGAAATGGTTAAGGACACCAGTGCAATTATTTCTGTAAGAGGCATATATGTTCCCGATGGAAATTACGACAACCACAAAGTAAAAGACATGGAAATGGAAATTGTCACCTCACACGATCCCAATAAAATGTCATCCAACGGCACTTTTATGAATTACAGGCTTGTTCGGTTTAAAACCTTAAAATATAAAATTAAGTTTCAAAATAACGGCGAAGGTCCTGCTCGAACCATTCGGTTAGAAACAGACATCCCAGAAATGCTCGACAAATCAACCTTAAAGGTTCTAGACATGTATCCTAAGTGCAAAATATGCCCCAAACAAGAAGTATCTTATAGCTGCTTAGACACTTCCTATACAGACACGCAGGCCATCTTTACCTTTAAAAATATCTATCTACCCGGTAGCGAGCAAAAAAACGTTAAGGAATACGATTCCACCAAAGGCTTTGTTAAATATAGTATTAAGTTTGCTAAAGATTTTCATAAGAAAAAGACCAAGAGTAAAACCGCCATTATTTTTGATAAAAACGATCCCATTATCACAAACTATGCTACTACCAGATTTCTTCCTGGTATTTCCATTGGAGCCAAAATGGGGTACAATTCTTTTAGCGACTTAAAAAATTCAGAAAGTTACTTCTTTGGAGCTACCTTATCACCTTATAAATCTTACAGATGGTATTGGCAAGTAGAATTAATGAACAATTTCCATAACTACGAAAGCAATACTACCGTTAGAGACGACATTGTTGATGGCGCTCAAGGATTTCAGCATTTACGACGCACAACATCTTATGTAACTTACGAAAACATTGATTGGGACACCCCTGTTTTAATGCGTTACAATGTTAATAATTACCTAGGGCTCGGAGCTGGTTTGCAAAACACTATTTCAGTAAGCGAAAAGCAAAAACAATCCGTCATGATCGAAGATTTTGAAGGCACCGATCCAAGAAACCCCATTATAAGCTCTGAAGAAACAAGTAGTAACAAAACAAATACTTTTACTAATTTAAGAACCGGTTTGTTATTTGAAGCTACCGCTGGATTTGCTAGAATAGGCCCAAGTATAGGTGCGCGCTATATCTTGAACTTTAAAGATAATTTTAATTATTGGCAATTCTACGCTATCTGGAAATTTTAAGGAAAACGTGTTTGGTTATCTATATGAATAAACTCTATGTGCTTTTGTTTTTACACACCGCTTTTGGTTTTTCACAAACCTTGGAAGAGCGTATTTATACAGTTACCGAAACGTTTATTGCAAATAAAAATGAAACGTCATTAAACACCTTAAGCTCCCAAGAGATCCTTTTTAAAAAGCAGGTAGAAACAAAGTATGAACAACTTGCTCTTGTATTTTTACAATGCAACAAAGGACATTACCTTCATGAATTGGGCTTTTTAAATAAGGCCATAACGACTTATGAAGATGCATCGAACAGGTTTAGCACTAATAAACTTAATACCCTATCAGACTTCGACATTATTGAAAGCTGCCTAAAACCTTTGGGAAATCTATATATAAAGACAGGTGATTTCACCAATGCCACCAACACCATTAAACACTATATTTTTCTTGCTACAGAAAAAAGGCAGACAAACCATCAAATTGGTGGTTCTATTAATCTTGTTAAATTATACCAAAGCATCGGTGAACACCAAATAGCCTTAAAAATAACTGAAGACGCCTTAAAATCATCCAAAGCATCACGTGCTCAAAAAGAAAACCTACAAATTGCAAAAGTTAACAGCTTAATAGCCTTAAAAGCATTTGACCAAGCATTGATTGAAAACAATAGCCCTTTTATCAATTCTAAATTCAGTAAATATAAAAACAGCTATAACATTGCTTTACAAAAAGAAAATTACCCAGGGGCATTACATCATTTCAATAAAGCAAAAGCATTTTTGAAAACGACTATTTTAACATCCAGGGAATCAGCAAAATTTTATGTAGAAGAAGCACAGCTTTACATACTACTAAACAAACCTAACAAGGCCTCAGAAAGCTTAAAAACTGCATTAAACATATTAGTTCCAGACTACAAAAAAGAAGCACTACCTCCTAAAGAACTATTATATGCAGAAAATACATTTATTGATATTTTCGACTTATATGCATCCATACAAACTAACACCGCAACAGCTTTAAACAGTTTGGACCTGAGCTTTTTTGTTTCAAAATTACTGCGCAATAACTGGACCTCGCAGGAAAGTAAAATAAAAAACCAAGTTGCTGATAGGCACAGAAGCGAAACCTGTATCGATTTACTTTTTAACGCCTATAACAACTCTAAAGAAAATACTTTTATACTTCAGGCCTTTCAATATGCCGAAAATAGTAAAGCAAGTGTACTTACAGATATCCTTATAAAAAAACAACGCTTACAACACTATCCTAAAGACAGTCTATTAATTAGGGAAATCGCTCTTTTAAAAGAACAAGAACACGTTACTAGTTTATTAATAAAAGAACAGTTAGGAACATCACAAGCCTCAAAAATAAGTGCGCTAAGCCAAAAACTAAGCAGCATATCGTTTCAACTAAAGACACTAAAACCCAAAATTTCAAAAAAATATCCCGACAACAGCAATTCATTATCCATAAACGACTTGCAACAGAAACTTAAAACAGACAAAGCTACCCTGGTCTACTATTTTTTTGGAAAAAACTCCATTTACCAATTTATCTTTTCACAAACCAATAGTAGGCTACATAAAATAGCCCTAAGCGATACTACAAGAAAAGAACTCACAGATTTTATACATCTTTTTGATAATGCTTCCATTATAAACAACAATATTAAAGATTACACACAATTAGCCCACCAAGTATACAACCTATTAAACTTTAATACCGTTAAAACCGAAAAAAATGTAGTTGTTATACCAGATGGCCTGTTAAATTTTGTTCCTTTTGAAGCCCTTTTAACCAAACATGTAAATACCACTGCCTTTTCTAAAATGCCCTATGTTGTAAAGCAACAAACCATAGTTTACAATACCAATGCCTTATTTTATTTAAATGAAAGAGTAAAAGCTAAGAACAATAAGTTATTGGGATACTTCCCTGTGTTTGAAAACAGCAACAAACAGCTAAGCTATTCTATCGATGAAGCCAAAACCATACAAAACGAAATGCCTTCCAAACTGTTTTTAAGAAAGGCTGCCACCAAAAGTAGCTTTATAGAAAATGCACAAAACTATGGCACCATTCATTTATCTACCCATGCCAGTGGCGGTGATTTTGTTTCGCCTGCAAGCATTGACTTTTATGATGACAGCCTGTATTTACATGAATTATACAGTCTTGATTTAAATAGCAATTTGGTTGTTTTAAGCGCTTGTGAAACAGGAATTGGAACGCTTTATAAAGGGGAAGGGCCAATGAACATGGCTCGCGGCTTCCAATATGCTGGTGCACAAAACCTTTTGATCTCCTTATGGCAAATAAACGATTTATCGACCTCACAAATTATGCGATCATTTTACAAGCACTACCATAATAACAAATTGGCCTACCGTGCTAACAGGATATCTAAAATTGATTATCTGGAAGACAAATCCATTAGTAATGTAAAGAAATCACCTTATTACTGGAGTGCATTTGTTTTTTATGGTTCCTTTGGCAAGCCGGCAGATTCCGACCTTTCCTTATTATTTTTTTATATAGGGATCAGTATTGTAATCATTCTAATTGCCGTACTTTTGATGCCGAAATTAAAAACTAATGACTGAAACACTACAACAATTTCTACTTGAGAAAGACTACACCAAAATAAAACTAAAGCTAACAAAGACCAACCATTTTGAAATAAAAGCTTCCATAAATGGCATCAAAGGACGTTTTATTTTAGACACCGGAGCCTCTAGTTCTTGTGTTGGCTTTGATGCTATTGATACTTTTAAGTTAAAGGTTAAAGATTCTGAAATAAAGGCTGCTGGTGCTGGTGCTATTGATATGGAAACGAAAATATCCAATAAAAATAAAGTAAAGATTGGTAAATGGCGTAGCAATAAAATCCCTTTGGTCCTGTTTAATCTAGACCATGTAAATACAGCTCTTATCAACCATAATTCAAAACCTGTAGATGGTATCATAGGAGCAGATATACTTAAAAAATCAAAAGCTATTATTGATTACGACAAGAAATACTTATACCTTAAGCTATAATACCATTTACACCTTGAAGTTACCTAACAAAAGTATGATTGACATAAAAAAAGTGCTACCATATTTATTGGCAGCACTTCTTATAAGTTAATTTAATAAAACACTATCTATCTACCTATAGCTCAAGTGCTTTTTTAACATCGTTATTCATTAAAAGCTCTATTGGGTTTTCTAAAGCTTCTTTTACAGCCACTAAGAACCCAACACTTTCCTTACCATCTATAATTCTGTGATCGTACGACAATGCAACATACATCATTGGATGAATTTCTACATTACCGTTAACAGCGATCGGGCGCTCAATAATATTGTGCATACCTAGTATTCCACTTTGTGGCGGGTTGATAATTGGTGTAGATAACATACTACCAAACACTCCTCCATTAGTAATGGTAAATGTTCCTCCGGTCATTTCATCAACAGTTATTTGTCCATCACGAGCACGTAAGGCCAAACGCTTAACTTCAGATTCCACACCTCTAAAACTTAAATTTTCAGCATTGCGAATTACTGGCACCATCAAACCTTTAGGTCCCGAAACCGCAATACTAATATCACAGAAATCGTAAGATACCATTTCTTTACCATCGATCATAGAGTTAACAGCAGGATACATTTCTAAGGCTCTCACTACTGCCAAAGTAAAGAAACTCATAAACCCTAAACCAACACCGTGCTTTGCTTTAAACGTCTCTTTATATTCGTTACGCAGCGCAAATATTATCGACATGTTAACTTCGTTAAATGTGGTTAACATCGCTGTAGTGTTTTTAGCTTCTACCAAACGCTCTGCTACCTTACGGCGCAACATAGACATTTTGCTTCTGGTAGTACCTCTATTTCCTCCGGTTGGCGTTCCCATAGAAGGCACAGCTTTAACAGCGTCTTCTTTAGTAACTCTACCATCCTTTCCAGTGCCAGAAACAGAAGCGGCATCGATTCCTTTTTCTGCTAAAATCTTTTTGGCTGCTGGGCTTGCGGCTCCAGTTGCATACGTTTTTGTTTCAGTAACGGCTGCTGGTTTAGCTACCTCCTCTTTTGGAGCAGTCTCTTCTTTTACCTCAGCAACAGTAGCACCTTCAGGTTTTTCAGCACTTGTATCGATGAGACATACTACAGCTCCAACGGCTACAGCATCGCCTTCTTCTGCTTTAAGCGTGATAACACCACTTACTTCTGCAGGCAATTCTAAAGTTGCCTTATCACTATCTACTTCCGCAATAGCTTGGTCTTTTTCTACATAATCACCATCTTCAACCAACCAAGTTGCTATTTCCACTTCTGTGATGGATTCTCCCGGTGAAGGCACTTTCATTTCTAAAATCATTCTCTATAATTTTAATTGTATTCTGAATTACTATCTATTCTATATTCTTATCTAAACGTAATCGTTTTTATCGAAAAACAGCTTCAATTACGCGTCTTTGTCTTGCTTTATCACGTGTACTGGATCCTGGAGCAGGTACCGAACTGTAAGGTCTAGACATAACTTCCAGCTTTACTAAATCCATACGCTGGGCCATATGCGTCCAAGCTCCCATATTTTTAGGTTCTTCCTGGGCCCAAATATAGTTTTCAACATTTGGATAACGATCTATAACCTTTTGAAATTTATCTAAATGCAAAGGAAACAACTGTTCAACCCTTACCAATGCAACATCATCTCTTTCTAAAGTTTCCCTTTCAGCCAATAAATCATAATAGAATTTACCTGTACAGAAAACAAGTTTCTTTACATTCTCTGGTTGTATTGTATCGTCTATAAGCTCTTGAAACGCTCCATTAGCTAACTCACTAATAGAGGAAACGGCCTTAGGATGCCTTAACAAACTTTTAGGAGTAAAAACAATTAGCGGCTTTCTAAAATCGCGTTTCATCTGACGACGCAACAAGTGGAAAAAATTAGCAGGTGTTGTACAATCTGCTACAATCATATTGTCTTCGCCACAAAGTTGCAAATAGCGTTCTATTCTTGCCGATGAATGTTCAGATCCTTGACCTTCATATCCATGTGGCAGTAAAACAACGATACCATTTTGCGACTTCCATTTATCCTCTGCTGCCGATAAATATTGGTCAAATATTATTTGAGCACCATTACTAAAATCACCAAACTGAGCTTCCCAAATGGTTAAAGTATTTGGATTTGTCAAAGCGTAACCATAGTCAAACCCCAACACGCCATATTCTGATAAAAAGGAATTAAAAATATCCATTTTACCTTTATTTTCAGTGTTGGTATTTAGTAAATTAATACGATCTTCTGATATTTCATCACGTAATATAGCATGTCTATGACTAAAAGTCCCGCGCTCTACGTCTTGGCCAGACATACGCACATTATAGCCCTCTTCTAACAAACTTCCGTAAGCCAAAGTTTCGGCCATACCCCAATCTAGGGTATCCGTTTCAAAAACCATTTTTGCACGTCCCTCTAAAATACGTTCTGCCTTACGTAAAAACTTGACGCCATCTGGCACAGTAGACACCACTTTAGAAATATGCTCCAACTTTTCCTTTGGATAAGTTGTATCTATAGTTTCTAACATCGCTTCAACGCCCTTACGACTAAAGCCTTCCCAACGCTCCTGCATAAACTCTCTTACCTTGGAAGATTCTGCTGCTTTAGACTTAGCATATTCGCGTTCGAGTGTTTCTCTGAAATCAGCTACAATTTTATCCAAATACGCTTTATCAATTGTATTTTCAGCAATTAACCTATCTGAGTATATCTTGAACGGATTTGGGTGCTTTGCAATTTGTTTGTACAATTTAGGCTGTGTAAAACGTGGCTCATCTCCTTCGTTATGTCCATATTTACGATATCCCAAAAGATCGATATACACATCTTTTTTATAACGCATTCTATATTCCAAAGCCATTTCTACGGCATGTACAACTGCTTCTGCGTCATCAGAATTAACATGTAGTACAGGAGACAAGGTTACCTTAGCCACATCGGTACAATATGTGCTTGAACGCGCATCTAAATAGTTTGTTGTAAATCCAATTTGATTGTTGACAACAATATGGATGGTACCTCCTGTTTTGTAACCGTTTAGCTGGCTCATTTGCCCAACCTCATATGTAATACCTTGACCAGCTATAGCGGCGTCACCATGTACTAATATAGGAATGATCTTGGAATCATCACCATTGTAATCGTCATCAATTTTCGCACGTGTAATACCTTCAGCAACAGGCCCTACAGTTTCTAAATGTGATGGATTGGGAACCAAGTTCATTTTTATGGATTTACCATTTTGATAGGTCTTATCTAAGGTTAATCCCAAATGGTATTTTACGTCACCATCAATATTTTCATCTTCAAAATCCTTACCATCGAATTCGCTAAAAAGCTCATTCATAGGCTTCCTGAAAATATTCACCAAAGTATTTAACCTTCCTCTGTGGGCCATTCCCAAAACACATTCCTTTACATCGTATTTTTCAACGGCATAAAACAACACGTTACTAATGGCAGGAATTAATGATTCACCACCTTCCAGGGAAAAACGTTTCTGCCCAACGTACTTGGTCTGCAAAAAGTTCTCGAAAGAGACAGCTTGGTTTAACTTTGAAAGAATATATTTTTTAATTTCTGTTGTATAATTGGGGTGATTATCGTTTTCGTTCAAGCGCTCTTGCCACCATTTAATCACTTTAGGGTTACGCAAATACATATACTCAACCCCAATAGAACTACAATAAATACGTTCTAAATGCGTAATAATTTTACGCAAGGTTTGCGCCCCAATACCCAAAATATCACCAGCATTAAAAACAGTATCCAGATCGTTTTCGGACAACCCAAAATTCTCTATTTCTAGCGATGGAGAATAAGTTCGCCTATCACGAACTGGATTTGTTTTTGTAAACAAATGTCCTCTCATTCTATAACCATCTATAAGCTGTACAACCTGAAACTCTTTTTGTACTTTTTCTGGTATTTGCGTTGAAACACCGTCAATTACTTCACCATTCACCCCATAACTTTCACTCCCAAAATCGTAACCTTGAAAAAAGGCTCGCCAACTAGGTTCTACTGCATCGGGATTTTGTAAATACTGATCGTATAAATCAGCAAAATACGCTGTGTGTGCGGCGTTTAAAAAGGAAAATTTATCCATTATTATTTTTAATACACTATTGCTTAGTCAAAATTTTTTCAAAAATACAACTTTTACCAAAATTAGATGTTTCTTTTATTATATTTATAAATTGGATATTAACGGTTTTACAAATACCATATTTAATGTTAAATTTTTAACGTTTTCTTTATAAAATGGGCATTTTTGTTCTTATAAATAAAAAGTTCACTTACTTTTTCCTTGTACTCTTTGGGTTAACCTTTTCATTACCTGCTCAACAGCATACAGGTTCATTTGTTAAGCACTTAAGGTTTGGGGGCGGCATTGGTCTTAGCTTTGGTGAAGGTTACTTTGGAGGAACATTAGCCCCTAGTGCTATTTACGAATATAACAACAATCTTGCTTTCGGAATTGGACTCAATGGCACTATTAACAACCAAAAGGACACTTATAAATCTACGATTATAGGGGGCAGCCTTATTGGCTTATGCACACCGTTTAACAGTATTCAGCTTTCATCAGAATTCGAACAACTTAAAGTTAGCAGAAAATACGAAGCACATCTAAATATACGTAATGACAGCTATTGGGTTCCTGCACTATTTTTTGGTATTGGATACAGAAACGGCAACGCTACTTTTGGAATTAGATATGATGCCCTTTATGACTCCGATAAAAGTATTTATTTAGACCCATGGACACCGTTTGTAAGGTTTTACTTTTAGCATTTAATAAATTCATTTTTCGGTTTTTACCACCTCTTTTCACCCCCCTTTAATTAAAAACACAAAAGATACAAATCATTGATTTACAAAGAACAAACACATTCTTTAAAAATTAAGACATATTTATCTTAAATATGATATTTATCATATTTTTTTGAGACATGCTGAGCTAATTTTGTAGCTATTAATATTAACACCATTATGAAAAGCACATTAAATATTTTTACGACCCTATGCATATTACTTCTAATTAGTTGTGGAGGTAAAGAAGAAAAAAAGAAAGAAGGTTTTAGCTACGAAAAAAAGACCGTAACCGAACAAAAAGCTGATCCTGTTGAAACAGTACCCGCTTCAAAAAAAGTAGACCTATCCAATAAGGGTGTGGGACCAATAAGCTCACTTACCTTGCCTTCAGGGATTGACGAAACTATGGTCGCTCATGGTGCCGATGTATTCAAAAAACTATGTACTGCCTGTCATCGCCCAGACAAGAAATTCATTGGCCCATCCCCTAAAGGTGTTTTAGAACGACGTTCACCAGAATGGGTTATGAACATGATATTAAATCCAGAAGAAATGGTTCAAAAAGATCCCTTGGCAAAGGCTTTATTAATTGAATTTAACGGTTCGCCAATGGCTAACCAAAACCTATCACAAGAAGATGCTAGAGCTGTACTGGAATATTTTAGGACATTAAAATAAATTGAGAAATATAAATGAACATAGACAAACCAATCTATATGATTATTTT
This sequence comes from Snuella lapsa, assembly GCF_039539345.1. NCBI lineage: Bacteria > Pseudomonadati > Bacteroidota > Flavobacteriia > Flavobacteriales > Flavobacteriaceae > Snuella > Snuella lapsa. Next base: position 100,037 of record NZ_BAABCY010000034.1, read on the forward strand.
TTTGTGTAATTTCTGAATATGTAAAAGTTCTAAGTTTTTTCATTTTCAGTAAAAACACCCCGTGGCAGGGTCACGGGACATTTATAGGAAAGTCATTTAGATTACGAGGCTTGCCTCGAAGCAGTTAGATATTCTATTACCGATTTAATACTATAAAAAACTTCAGACAGATGAAAACCTTAAAGCAAAGCATTCTCGTATTATTATGTCTTGCTCTCTTTATTGCATGCAAAGACAATAAAAATACCACACCCTCTACAGCCACTCAAGCTGAAACACCTTCAACCGAACGTACCGGTCAAGCTTTTATTAAAGACGACGAAAGCAAACCTACTGTTCTTAGCATAGCAATTGGCTCTAAAGACCATACGACTTTAGTCGCAGCAGTACAGGCTGCCCAACTAGAAAACGCATTGGTTAACGCAGGTCCTTTAATGGTTTTTGCCCCCACAAACGAAGCCTTTAAGGCATTACCCGAAGGCACTGTGGAAAACCTGTTAAAACCTGAAAACAAAGAGGCTTTAGCCAATATTTTAAAGTACCATGTTACTCCTGGTAATTACTCGAAAGACTTTCTTAAAAAGTTTAAAAAATTGGGACAAGCCAATAATGGTTATGTGAAAGTTGAAGTAGTTGATGGAGAGCCTATAATTGGTGGTGCAAAAATCATTGCCAGTATTTCAGCAGGAAACGGTATTGTTCATGTTATAGACAAAGTGTTACTACCTCCATCAGAATAAGAAAAAACTAAATTATAAAAACAATGAAAAACATATTAAAATCAAGCATTGCCTTACTATGTGCCACCGCTTTTTTGACTAGCTGTAACAACACAGCCAATTCAAATGCAGGAGCCTTGTCGAGTAGTGCAGCCGAAAAAGTGTACGTAGCCCCTGGCGAACACGACGAATTTTACGCTTTCATTTCAGGTGGATTTAGCGGTCAGCTATCTGTTTACGGACTACCATCTGGACGACTATTCAAAGTTATCCCTGTATTCTCACAGGATGCAGAAAAAGCCTATGGCTATAACGAAGAAACAAAACCCATGTTAAATACATCTCACGGTTTTGTGCCTTGGGATGATGCTCACCACCCAGACATTTCGCAAACCAATGGTGTTATTGATGGTCGTTGGGTGTTTATTAACGGGAACAACACACCTCGTATTGCTAAAGTAGATTTATCTGTTTTTGAAACAACCGAAATTATAGAAATTCCGAATAGCGCAGGAAACCACAGCTCTTCCTTTGTAACAGAAAACTCTGAATATGTTGTGGCTGGTACACGTTTCTCGGTTCCTATCCCACAAAAAGACATGCCTATTAAAGACTATAAAGGCAATTTTAAAGGCTCCTTAACTTTTATCTCAGTTGAGCCAGAACATGGTCATATGGATATTAAATTTCAGTTAATCATGCCCGGTTTCGATTATGACTTAGCGCACCCTGGTCGAGGGGCATCTCATGGCTGGTTCTTCTTTTCTACTTACAACTCTGAAGAAGCAAGTACACTAATGGAGGTTAACGCTTCACAAAACGATAAAGATTTTATTGCCGCTGTTAACTGGAAGAAAATTGAAGAATACGTTAACAATGGAGGAGGCACCATGATGCCAGCAAATTATGCTCATAATGTTTACGATGAAGCAACCCATTCTGCTACCTCTACTATGAAAAAAGAAGTATTGGTCGTAAATCCTTCAGAAGTTCCAGGAGCAGTATTCTTATTACCAACACCAAAATCTCCTCACGGATGTGATGTCGACCCTTCTGGCGAATACATAGTTGGTAACGGAAAATTATCGGCCAACTTAACAGTACACTCCTTTACCAAAATGTTAAGCGCTATTGAAAATAAAAAGTTTGCTGGTGATGCCTATGGTATCCCAATTATAAACTTTGAAGATGTATTGGCCGGTGTTGTTGAGCAACCAGGCTTAGGCCCTTTACATACCGAATTTGACGGCAAAGGAAATGCCTATACTACCTTCTTCATTTCATCTGAAGTCGTAAAATGGAAACTAGGCACTTGGGAAGTTGTAGACAGACAACCTTGTTACTACTCTGTTGGTCACTTAATGATTCCTGGAGGGAATTCACAAAAACCATTTGGTAAATATGTACTAGCCATGAATAAAATAACCAAAGACCGTTATTTACCAACAGGACCGGAAGTTACCCAGTCGGCTCAATTATATGATATCTCTGGGGAGAAAATGGAACTATTACTAGATTTCCCCACTGTAGGGGAGCCTCATTATGCTGCAGGCTGTCCAGCCGATTTAATAAAACCGCGATCCAAAAAGATTTTCAACCTAGAAGACAACATGCATCCATATGCAGCAAAAAGTGAAGCCGACACAAAAGTAGTACGAGATGGAAACGTTGTTCATGTATACATGACAACAATACGTAGCCACTTCTCACCAGACAATATTGAAGGCATCAAAGTTGGTGACAAGGTATACTTTCATATTACCAATTTGGAGCAAGATTACGATGTGCCCCACGGTGTAAGTATGATTGGTGCCAATACATCCGAGTTATTAATTATGCCCGGACAAACCGAAACCTTCCTTTGGGAACCTAAACAAGTAGGGGTATGGCCGTTTTATTGTACCGATTTCTGTTCTGCATTACACCAAGAAATGCAAGGCTATGTTCGTGTATCTTCGGCCAACTCCAATACGCCATTAAAATGGTCACTCGGTGAAGATATAGAATAAACTAGGGAAATTTTGTTTTAGTGTTTATTTTCCTAATCAAGGCGAGAGTCGTGTTTTCGCTCTCGCCTTTCTTTTTAAAACACCTACAACGAATAGTAAACCTTTAGCAATGAAAAAGCCAAATATTATCATGCTCATAGCTGCACTGCTTCCACTAGGGTTATTTCTTTTCCCACTTTGGAAAATTACCTTAGAAGCCCCCCAGTACCCTACTCCTTTAGGCATGTATATACACATTAATGATTTTTCGGATGCCAACCCCCATGACATCAAAAACATTAATTTAATGAACCATTATGTCGGCATGAAATATATTCCTGAATCCATTCCCGAATTTAAAATATTCCCTGCCGGTATTCTTATTACCAGCCTTATAGGTTTTATTATTGCCTTTAAGGGCAACTATAAATGGTTTTTATTTTGGTTTATACTTATGGTTACTTTAAGCAGTGCCGGCTTATACGATTTTTACCTTTGGGAACATGATTATGGTCATAACCTAGATCCAAAAGCAATCATGAAGTTTACCAATCCCGATGGTTCACAAATGGGCTTTCAACCTCCTTTATTTGGCAGTAAGGACATTCTAAATTTCAAGGCCCACTCTTACCCTCGCCTAGGGGCTTTCTTTTTGGGTTTGGGAATTCTCACATCATTGATTGCTTATTTTATAGGAAAGAAAAACATTAAAAAGGTATAGCTATGTAAAAACTCTTCAAAAACATTAAAACACTAAAGATGAAAACACTAAAACACTATTCAATACTCATATTACTACCAATACTTATTGGCTGTAATATAAAACCACAAGCTATAGACTATGGCAATGACGCTTGTCATTTTTGTAGAATGACCATTGTAGATAAAGTTCATGCAGCTGAAATAGTTACCAACAAAGGCAAAGTTTATAAGTTTGATGCCTCCGAATGCATGGTTCATTTCATAAAGGAATTCGACACCAGCCAAGTTGCATTGTACCTAGTAAATAATTATACCCAACCCGAATCTCTTGTCGATGCCACAAAAGCAACATTTTTAATTAGCAAGGCATTACCAAGTCCGATGGGTGCATTCTTAACAGCTTTTAAAAATAAAGGCGATGCAGAGCAAGTGCAAAACGAAAAAGGAGGCGAACTATACTCTTGGAGTACACTGCAAACTGTTATTGATTAACATGTTACCCCTCAACTAACTTAGAGAGGATTTTAAAAACCTATTTGTTTAATACCAAACCAAGCAGCAATAATGTTGTTAAAATTTTTAATTTTTATTCATATCATCTGTGCTACTATTTGGACTGGTGGGCACTTGATTTTATGCCTAACTATTTTACCAAAAGCTCTGGCTAAAAACGATTTTTCAATTATTGAGAGCTTCGAAACCAAATACGAGCGCATTGGTTTGCCAGCATTGATAATTTTACTGCTTACTGGTATTTACTTTACTACAGTTTACACAACAAATTTATTGGATCTCAATTTTACAGATCACTATACCAGACACATTCTTATTAAATTTTTATTATTAATTTCAACACTGTTACTGGCTTTGCATGCCAGATTTGTATTAATTCCAAAACGAGCACTAAAACCTTTAAGCTATCATATTATACTGGTTACCACATTAGCTGTTTTGTTTGTGTTTGTTGGTTTCAGTGCAAGATCAGGAGGTTTACTTTAATTAACAATGAGGATACACACAACATATTGCCTACTATGCCTGCTAATGTTATTTGCCAAAATTGCATATGCGAATACCATTGAAGTATGTAATAACTGCCAAATAACAAGCTTGAAGGAAGCAATTACCTATGCAAAACCTAATGATACCGTTTTGGTAAAGAAGGGCCTTTATAAAGAACATAGTATCAATATTAACAAACCGCTTATCATCATTGGTAAAAACTATCCGGTTATTGATGGTGAATACAAAGGCGAAATTATTACCATTACTTCAGACAACGTAACCCTGGACGGATTATTCATAATTAATGTAGGTACAAGTTATACTGAAGATTACGCAGCTATTCGCATTAAAAAGAGTAAACACTTTACCATTAAGAATAATGTACTGGAAAAATTGTTTTTTGGCATTTATCTTGAAAAATCAAACTATGGGAAGGTAATTCAAAACAAAATCATTGGCGAAGCCATAGAGGAGTATAACTCTGGAAACGGTATTCAATTATGGTACAGTAACCACATAGATATTGAACACAATTATGTAGAGCATGTACGTGATGGCATTTACCTTGAATTCTCAGATAATTGCACAATAAAAAATAACGTAAGTGCTTTAAATTTACGCTATGGCCTACATTTTATGTTTTCGAACAATGATGTTTACCAGAATAATACCTTCGAAAAGAATGGTGCTGGTGTTGCTGTGATGTTTTCAAAAAAAATAAAAATGTTGGATAATACTTTTAAGGAAAACTGGGGCACAGCATCTTACGGACTTCTTTTAAAAGAAATTAATGACGCCGAGATTTCCAGAAACACCTTTGAAGAAAACACCATTGGTATTAACATAGAGGGATCGAACCGTATTATTTACAAAAACAACAACTTCATTAATAATGGGTGGGCCGTTAAAGTGCGGGGCGCCTGCTATACCAACAGTTTTTTAGAAAACAATTTCTTGTACAATTCATTTGACATTTCTTATAACAGCAAGGTGAACGACAATATTTTTGACAGAAATTTTTGGAGCAATTATACGGGTTACGATCTGGACAAAAATGGTATTGGCGATGTTCCCTACCGCCCCGTAAAATTATTTTCGTACATCGTAAATCGTACACCAGAAACCATTATTTTACTACGTAGTTTGTTTATAGACCTTATTGATTTTTCTGAAAAAGTGTCTCCGGTATTTACACCAGACAACCTTTTAGACAACAACCCTTCAACAAAAAAAATAACATGGTAACGATTCAGAATCTACATAAAAAGTTTAACAAAAATGTGGTTTTAAGTGGTGTTAACTTAGACATCAATGCGGGCGGCATATTTGCTGTTTTAGGCCCCAACGGATCTGGAAAAACTACGCTCATTAAGTCTATATTAGGGATGGTTATACCAAACAAGGGTAATATTAATGTACTTGGAAATAACATTAAAAACAACTCCAATTACAGGAGTCAAATAGATTACCTGCCCCAAATTGCCAATTTCCCAAGTAACTTAAAAGTTAGGGAGCTCATTAAAATGATTAAGGATTTAAGGGGCAACACCACCAAAGAAAGCGATTTAATTAAACTTTTTAAACTCGAACCCTTTTTAGACAAGAAATTAGGCAATCTGTCGGGCGGCACTAAACAAAAAGTAAATATCGTTTTAACCTTTATGTTTGATAGCCCCTTGATTATTTTGGACGAACCTACTACCGGATTGGATCCTATTTCCCTTATTCGATTAAAGGAATTGATACAAAAGGAAAAAGCCAAGGGCAAAACCATTTTAATCACATCGCATATCATGGGTTTTGTTGAAGAGGTATCTGATGAAATTGTGTTTTTACTAGAAGGCAAAATATATTTCAAAGGCTCTATTTCGGATTTAAAAATAAAAACCAATCAACCCGATTTTGAACATGCAATAGCATCAATACTGACAAACAATCATGCTTAAAATATTAAAATATAGTTTTTTCGACCTCATGCGCAGCCGTTGGAGCTACGTTTACTTTGCCTTCTATTTGTTACTCGGCATTGTACTCCTCTTTTTAAACAACGACCTGTCTAAAGCGGTTATCACCTTAATGAACGTTATAATTGTACTTGTACCCTTAATAGGCACCATTTTTGGCGTGATGTACTATTACAATTCCAAAGAATTTACCGAGCTCCTTCTGGCGCAACCCCTAAAACGTACTTCTATATTTTTAGGACAATATCTTGGTGTTGCCTTTTCACTTTCTGTGAGTTTAATTTTAGGCTTAGGTATTCCCTTTATATTTTACGGCTTGTTTAAATCATCAGCAATATGGGATTTTTCCCTTCTATTAATAACAGGTTCTTTTTTAACCTTCATATTTACAGCCCTTGCCTTTAATATAGCCTTATCCAATGAAAACAAAATCAAGGGCTTTGGCTATGCCATTTTACTTTGGTTATTACTTGCTATTATCTACGATGGGATTTTTTTAATGTCTTTAATTCTATTTGAAGACTATCCCCTTGACAAATTATCTTTGGTTGGCACCTTGCTAAACCCTATAGATCTATCACGAACCCTTATTTTATTAAAGCTAGATATTTCTGCACTTTTAGGATATACTGGAGCCATATTCAAAAAATTCTTTGGCACCAATTTCGGATTAATTGTATCGTTTACGACACTAGTCCTCTGGGTAATCTTGCCCGTATTGCGCATTGTACACAAATCCAAAAGAAAAGACTTTTAAATTTAATTATAAGAACTGACAAATGTCATGTTTTTCCTTTCACTTAACCACTACCTTTGAGACTATTTTAAAATAGGATAAAATTGTCCTTAATAAAAAACTGGCTTTAATCAACCTATTTTTCAATTTAATAAGCAAGTATAATACGAATCAAAAACTAAAAACAATGTTATCAAAAAAACAAGCACGAGCCTTTTTTCTTGGCGGAACTGTAATTACGTTTCTGATATTTATTGGTCTTACGATTTTTTCTTTCAGCAAAGCCCAAGACCAAAGCAATGACGAAAACATAACAGAAGCAGTTGTAAAAGGTAAAGAACTCTGGGAAGCAAACAACTGTATGGGTTGTCATACCATTTTGGGAGAAGGCGCCTATTACGCCCCAGAACTCACTAAAGTAGTTGAACGAAGAGGTGAAGGCTATATTAAAGCAGTATTAACAACACCCGTGGACTGGGCTCCCAATGGCAGAAAAATGGTAGCCTATGGTTTTTCTCAAGAAGAAGCTGCCGACTTAATCGCTTTTTTTAATTGGATTGGAAAAATTGATTTAAACGGATTTGACACAGTCGTTTCTCCATTAGCGAAAGATGAATAACTAACTGAAAATATAAACAGATGAAACGAACATTAACAAATTTAAAAAATTGCTTCACAAAAAGTAATGTTTAAAATTTTTAATGTGAGAACGAGTGCAACGAGAGCTTACATTCGTTCTTAATTTTATAATTAACATATAGTCAAAATAATTACTAAAATTTAAACGAATGAAATATAAATCACAAAAAGTAGCGTATTGGTTCTTTACCCTTTCAATGTTATTGTTTGGCTTACAAATCGTATATGGTTTTATCATGGGTTCTGCCCATGCTGGCTATGATGGACTACATAGCATTATCCCATTTAACACCGCAAGAGCCGTCCACACAAATTTATTGGTAGTATGGTTATTGTCTGGTTTCATGGGAGCCGCTTATTATATAATCCCGGAAGAGGCCCAACGCGAGTTGGTAAATGTAAAATTGGCCTACGTGCAATTAATAAGCTTAGCTGTTGTAGGTGTTATTGCCATTGTGGGCTATCATTTTAACTACTGGGAAGGTCGTAAATTTTTAGAAATCCCAAGGCCTTTAGACTATCTGGTTGTTGTAAACGTATTGTTGTTTTTAGGACTTATACTAGCAACCTTATTTAAAGGAAAACGAAAAACAACTACAGCTCTAGTACTTTCTATGGGCTTGCTTTTTGCTGCCTTACTTTATCTTCCTGGCATGCTTCCCTTTGACAGTCAAGTGAAAGATTCATTCTTTAGATGGTGGGTTGTTCACCTTTGGGTAGAAGGTGTTTGGGAACTCATTATGGGTGGTATTTTATCATTCTTACTCATAAAACTTACTGGTGTAGACAGGGAAGTTATTGAAAAATGGCTGTATGTAATTGTAGGGCTTACATTCCTTTCGGGAGTATTGGGTACAGGTCACCACTACTACTACATTGGTGTAAACAAAATTTGGTTAATTGTAGGTGGAATTTTCTCTGCTCTTGAACCATTAGCCTTTTTGGCCATGGCTCTATTCGCAGTAAACATGTATAGAAAAGGCGAAAAGAAACACCCAAATAAGCTAGCCTTGTATTGGACTCTTGGTGCTGCCATTGTATCCTTTATGGGCGCAGGCTTATTAGGATTTGCCCATACACTTCCACAAACCAATAAATATACACATGGTACTCTGGTAACTGCCATGCATGGCCATCTCGCCTTTTGGGGAGCCTATGCCATGATCGTTTTGGCCATTATTAGTTATAGCTTGCCCAATATGACAGGACGAAAATTATATGAAAGCACCAGAGGAAGAGTGGCCTTTTGGTTATCTAATATAGGTATGATTGGTATGACGGTTGCTTTTGGTGTAGCTGGTGTTGCCCAAGTATATTTGGAACGTAAGTTTAAGATGGAATTCATGGAGGTCCAAAAGGAAATAGAAATACATTTTATAGTTCTTATACTATGCGCCACATTATTCCTAACGGGTATCATCTCTTACATGATAGATTTTTATAAGCATGGAAAACCCAACGACGAAGCCTTGGAAGCTGTATCAAATTAAAACCTAATAACTTAAAAACCAGAGCTAACATTTTCATGTAGTCTCTGGTTTTTAACCCTAAAACACTAAAAACAAGATGAGCATTCCTTATTATCACGCTATAGGCAAAGAGCTTATGGTCTTCGAGCATGCCTATAACTGTAAGATTCCATTTTTACTAAAAGGGCCTACAGGCACTGGTAAGTCTCGCTTTATAGAACATATGGCTTATAAATTAGATACTAAACTTATAACCATTTCTTGTCACGAAGAGACTTCTTCTACCGATTTAATTGGGCGATTCATTATAAAAGGTGCCGAAACTGTTTGGCTAGACGGCCCCCTTACAACAGCTGTTAAAGAAGGCCACATTTTATATTTAGACGAAATTGCAGAAGCAAGACCAGATGTTATAGTTGCTATCCACTCATTGACCGATCATAGACGGGAACTGTTTATAGACAAACTAGGAAAAACCATAAAGGCGCACGAAAACTTTATGCTGGCCGCCTCTTTTAACCCTGGTTACCAACGTGGATTTAAAGAACTCAAACCCTCCACCAGACAGCGCTTTGTTGCCATCTCCTTTGCTTATCCCAAAGCAAAAATAGAAGCTGATATTTTGGTATCGGAAACAGGTATCACTTTAGATATTGCTAAAAAACTGGTAAACATTGCTGCCAAAATTAGAAACTTAACAGAATTAGGCTTAACCGAAACCGTATCTACCAGATTACTAGTCGATGCGGCCAAACTAATTCATATAGGCCTACCAAAACGCTTAGCCGTTCATGTAGCTGTAGTAGAACCTCTAACAGATGACCTTGAAGTCATTCAAGCCCTTAAAGATTTAAGCGATTTAATGATATAAGTCCGTATGCAGTTTACAGTCGCAGTAAACAGTTATAAATAACTAATAGTGACTGAAAACTGATACTGAAAACTGAAAACTATGTTTGAATTCGAACCAGATGAATATATTTTCACCAAGTTTGCCTTCTTCTTTAAAAAAAGGAAAAAAAGAAGGGAAGCACAACTTGAGCACGCTGTAAACTTAAACGATATAAAACCAAGGTTAACAATTTTTGCCCGTGCTATTACTGGCGAATCCATAGAAATTTTTGAAGCCGAACGCGAAGGCGGTTATAGAAACAACAACTTCTTTTTACCTACTAGGTTTTATGATTTTAAAACAGAAGCACAGAATCTTTCTTTTTATCTATTCAGGGTACTATACTTATCCGTTCAAAAAAACTTAAACCTAAACTGGAATGACAACATAGAACACGATTTAGAAGAATCTCGACAAAAAGCAAAAGCAACATCGCATACCGTTTTAAAAACCCTATTCGCCCAGTTTCCCATTACAGAGAAATACCATCAAGAATTTATAGCACACTACAAGGCCAAAGCCACCGAAAAACAAGCTATAGACGATACATTTATATATGGAAAATGGATGCGTAACGACATTACGAACAACACTGTAGCGCCACTGGAAAATTTTACGGATCAAGTAAAAAAAGCCTATAAAGAACAAGAAAAGACCATACTAAAATCGAAAGCCGTAGAAGAGATCATTTCGGTTCAAGTTGATCAAAAACAATTAGAAGATGCCGTTTTACAACATCAGTTTGAAAAAGTTGAAACAGCCGAAGAATTTGGCGGTAACTTTAGAGATATGGATGGTGACGACGATTTAGAAGATCATGCTAATGCTCTAGACGAAGTTAACATGAAGCATACCGTTAGAATTGACGATACTGCGCACTCAATTTACCAAGCCGATTTTATCGAAAATACGACCATTGCTGAAAGTTCGGAAAGCGAAAGCCAAGGTCACTATTTAACTTATGATGAGTGGAGCTATACAGACCGCTCATACAAGGAAGACTTTTGCAAGGTATACCCAAAAACACAATTAAAAACAGATGTTACATTTTACAAAAAAACACTTAACAGTAACCGGTCTACATTAATGGGCTTACGAAAAATGCTTACATCTGTTAACAATAAATACCAGCAACAAAGAAGGCAACCCCAAGGCGAAGAACTCGATATTGATGCAATAACCGATCTGTTCATCGATGCTAAATCTGGACATACTCCCTCAGACAAGATATACCTCTCTAAACGAAAAAAGGAAAAGGATCTATCCATTTTACTATTACTGGACATTAGCCTTTCTAGCGATGGCTATGCCGCCGGAAACCGCGTAATCGACGTAGAAAAGCAAGTATCGATTCTGTTTGGTGAGATACTAAACGAGTTCAACATCGATTTTTCTATCGATTGTTTCTATTCCAAAACCCGAAACCGCTCCAGTTATTTAAGCTTAAAAGACTTTGACGAAAACTGGGATACAGCAAAATATAAAGTAGGCGCCATAGAACCTAGTGGCTACACGCGAATAGGTGCCGCTTTACGGCACTCTGGTGCTCTACTGGATAAACGTGATACCAAAAACAAATGGGTCATTCTAATTTCTGATGGCAAACCAAACGATTATGACAAATATGAAGGCAAATATGGCATCAACGACGTAAAGCAAGCTTTAAGGGAATTAAATGAGCGGCAAATAAACTCTTATGCCCTGGCAATTGAAGCACAAGCCAAATACTATTTACCTCAAATGTTTGGACAAAACCATTATCAAATACTCACAAATCCTGTTGAGTTGTTACAATCCTTAGTAAAACTCTACGAAAAAATAAAGCACCAATCCTAAACACAAAAATCACCTCTCCATAGCCAACACGGCTTAATACAAAAAAAGATTGTTAAACTGGGATTAATTCAATAGCATGCAAACACAGCAAATAAACCATAAAAACTTTTACTTCCCTCCAGGAGGCATTTTAATCTGGATCATCATATTTCTAGAACTACTCACCTTTGGCATAGCTCTAATAGCCATGCTTTATTATGGCAATCAGGATGTAGAGGGATTTAACAGTTCCAGATTAAAGCTAAATACCACTTATGGCATGTTAAACACCCTATTTTTATTGACCAGCGGCTATTTTATGGCGGTTTCGGTAACGGCTTTAAAAAAAGGAGATAAAAGAACCTTTAATAAACTACTGTTTTATACCGTACTCTTTGGTGTTTTGTTTTTATGCTTAAAAAGTTTGGAATACTATGAAAAACTTAGCGAAGGTATTGGCATTGCTTACAATACATTTTTTACTTTCTATTGGATGCTTACTCTGTTTCATGTTATCCATGTTGTTGTGGGGCTTGTCATTTTAACCAGTGTCTATTTTGGAATAAGAAAAGAAACATCCAATACAACAATTGAGGACGTTGAAGCCAGTGCCGCATTTTGGCACATGTGCGACCTCATTTGGATCATGCTTTTTCCCGTTATTTATTTAATATTTTGATATGCAAAAAATCGCAACAACAACTTGGATTATCTTAATAATATTAACGATAAGCTCTGCACTAATTTTTAAACTAGATGGCAGTTATGTAACTATAATTATACTTATCCTATCTGCTTTAAAGTTTTTAGGTATTTCCTTTCAGTTTATGGAAATGAAAAAAGCTCATATGGCCTGGAAAACCATAATTATTAGCTTTATTATTGTATTTGTTATGGGGCAATTATTGATTATTGCTTAGAAAAAAATCTTTTTAACACATTAATTGTCAAATAACCAATAACTACTAATCCGATCACAATAAAACTTAAGTACAAATAACTAATCATGTAATAAGTATAATAAATATTAATTGTTAAAGTCTCCTTCCTAAAAGCCAAGCCTAGGATAAAGATTATTGTTATCAAAAGAAAAACCTTTTTCATTGATTTAAATTTACACAAAAACAAATATACTTTTCCTTAAACAATTGATTTACTCAGCTTGAATTAACTTTTATATAAGGTAACTCAAATACTACCAATACGAATGTGCCTTTCTATCATAGTTTTAATTCTCCCTTATACCTAAGCACATGCTTATGTTTTATATTTCTTATAATTAACCAATTTTTATTTATTTCCTTTATTTCACAAACAGAAATTTTATCAGGTCCATCGTCTTTCTTTTCTCTAATGAAACGACTAATTATATACTTTCCATTAGATACTTTACCTACCTTATTAGAATCAAATTCCTGGTCTATAGTATTAGAAAGATAATACTCTGAATGTTCTGAAAACTCAAATCCTTTTTTATTAAAATAGTGAGTAATTTGATTGGCATCATATTTATCTGAAACCTCTTTATCAGTTAATCCCTGCATGTGCCATGTTTTAGTTTGAAGCAACTCTAAAGTACTTTCTTTATTGTTTTGAGCCTCAACATTATGAGTAATCAACATTATAAAAATATTTGCTAAAATTACGAAGTTAAATTTATATTTTTTCATGATATATTAGTTTTAAAATTTATTTACAAGATGCTATAGTTATTACATAATTTTTCAAAAAATATGAAGATGGGGCTTCCTTAAACTTCCCTTCTTCAGGATCCATATAAATAATATCCCCACTTGATTTATAGCCAACAACAGCAACGTTATGTGATGAATTAGGAATAGATGACGGAACATTAGTCATTATTATATTACCATTATCAATAGCATTAGTAAAACCACTAAAAGCTACCGTATTAAAATGTCTGTTTACAAAATTATTTATATCCGAATAATCCACACCATCATAAAATACATTACCATCAAAGGTCAAATTATAATCCATAATATATGTTCCTTCATTAGTTGAACCCCCACAAAATTCGTTATTTATATATTCCATAATTGAAGTTACACAAGTGTTCGGTATTTGCACAGACATAGTTGATTTCAATCCTGTCTTACATAATTTATCGCCACTTTGTGGGTTGTAAGATCCTGATGTACCTCCACCTCCTCCTGCATAAGGATCCGGATCTTCAGTCTCTGGTGCACAAATGGTAAAGCTTTCTGTAATTTCGTCCCAGGTTTCACAAGTAGTACCTGAGTAATATTGAAAATATTCGTCATCTGTTTCACCAATACTATACCAATCTGTACATTGCTCATAAGTAGTAATGCCATAATATGTTTGGCAATCTGATGACGACTTCGCCGTCGATGCAGTTTTCGAAACGGTTGAAGATTTTGATTCTCCCTTTGTTACCTTCCCTGTCACCTTTCCATTCGTAAGCTCCCATCCATTAACAAAATCACCCATAACCGTATAAAAGAGCACCATTCCAGAATAATCGTTATCCTTTTTCAGGTACGTATTGTTCCATTGTTGGAACTTCTTCTTTTCTATGTAGCTCGTTTCTCCAACCATAGTCATGATATAACTCTCTATTGAATTATCATTTTTATTCTTTATAATTACCAATCTCGATAAAGACAGAAAATAGTCTCTATTATTTGTTTCCCTCCATTTATTATAAGAGTTCATACTTGCATGACCAATTCTTCCCATGGACTTTAAAGCTACCTCTACAACTTCCAGGTGTCCTTTTTTAGAAGTAAAAGCATGTTCCCAGTCATTTTGAAAAACTATAGGTTTGTCAGTTTTCTTTTCTTCACTGGATTTAGCATTTTCATTACCTAATCCAGATAACAATATTATCGGGCTATTATTGGCTTCAAACCAAGTCCTAGCTTCTTCTATTCCAAAAGAAGCATTCGTTGAATCATCAAAAAGCTCCTGATCCTTTTGGCAGGAGTAAACTAGTAAAAGTAACACAATTACTGTTCCACAAACTTTAAAAAGTGATTTTTTCATTTCCACAAATTAAAACATTCTTTACATTGCCGTACGAATATACCTACAATCAAGGAAATAGAACTAGGGTTTCACCTTAGAATAATCAAGGTGTTTCTATCAATTAGAAATTAGCTTTATGTATATATTTATCTCTTATTCAAACAAATCATGCAGTGAGAATTACAAACCCCTTAACTACAACAGGAATTATTATTTTAGTTTTTAGTGGTTTATATTATGTAAATCTTGTGTATGCGTTTGTCGACCTCAAAGAAGACAACTATACTAAATCATTGATTTTCACAAAGAAAACATTACCAAACCACAAGACAGACTATAAAAAACTAGTAAACAATAAAGGAGAATTTGTACAATTTTTCCCTTATGATTATGACAACCTATACCAGGCCAAAGCGATATTGGATTCTTTAAAAAAGATTTATGCATTGGTTAAAATTGAAGAGGAAGATCATTGGAAAATATCTGAAGAACAGCTTAAAAACCATGTACAGGTATCTGTTGACACCTGGAAAACCTCTAAATTTTCCAAACATATCAGTTTTGAAAGTTTTTGTAATTATATACTCCCTTACCGCATTGAAAATGAAAAATTATCTGACTATCGTACACAGGTTTTGAATACATTCTCTCAGGTACTCGATAGCATTCAATCACTGGAAACACCAAAACAGGCCGTTAGTGCAATAAATAATGAATTCAAAAAGAAACTTGCTTTTGATCTTCGTTCTCATGTCGATTTAAATAATCCTAGTGTTTTAGAGGTTTTATCGCAGCAAAAAGGAAGCTGTAAATCCATTACTCAATTTACAGCGCTTGCTATGCGATCAATGGGATTAGCCGTCAGACTGTCTCAAAACCTATGATACTTCAAGATGATTTGTTATCTTGAAACATGGAATACTTACAAG
>NZ_BAABCY010000035.1:0-146077 GCF_039539345.1 Snuella lapsa
TTAATATACTGAATATCAATATAATAAACTAAAATAAAAACACTTTTTTCTTATCCGAGATTCACGTTAATTTACTAACCAAGGGGATTACAGAATTAATCTGTTCTTTTTCAATAATTTTAAAAGAGAAAGCCATGCGTTTATTTTTTGAATGAAGATAAATAATTTATGTAAACAGTCTCTAAATTTTGTTAAGTTTGAAAGAGCTAAAACAATATGGTTTGGGAAAAAATAGCCATTTAGAATATGTGATTCGCCTAATAGATACCATTAGTGTTTATAAAGTGAGACAGCCTGTTTTGAGAAAGGGAAGGCCTATAGAGTCCTGTGTTTTTGAAGGCGACGAATTGGAAACAACCGTACATGTAGGTGTATTTATAGCTGGCGAGCTAGTTGCGGTTAGTTCTTTTTTAAAGAACAAACATGATAAGGTTTTAAGTGATTGTCAATACCAATTAAGAGGTATGGCTGTTTTGGAAAGTTTTCAAAATAAAGGATTGGGAGGTATTATGTTAAATTACGGAGAGCAGTTGTTAAAAAATAAATTGACAGATGTTATTTGGTGTAATGCAAGGGAAGTGGCACTGAACTTTTATAAAAAGCAAGGGTATACCATTGTTGGAGAACCATTTGATATAAAAGGTATTGGTTCGCACTACACCATGAGGAAATTTTTGATTTAAGCAGTGACTCAAATGTAATTTTGTGTCTAAAGTAATAGCGTTTGGTTATTAGTATTTTTGGTAAAAATGAAGACCGTCGTTTTTTTGTAATTTTAGTATCGTTATAAATGTCAATGAGAGGAACAAAATTAAAACTTCGTTTGCTGATTGGTTTGGCAATAGTAGCATTTGCTTTTATAAAACGATGTAATAGCAAAGAAGTTAACCCTTATACAGGGCGTGTGCAAACCATTAACATGACCTCGGAGCAGGAAATAGCTATTGGTATCGATAATAGAGACCAGATGGCGCAGCAGCATGGAGGTTTGCACCCTAATAATACATACCAGGCTTTGGTAGATCAAGTAGGGAGTAAGTTAGTTAATAACAGTATGGCCAAAGAGACACCCTATAATTATGAGTTTCACTTGTTGGCAGATGAAAAAACAATAAATGCTTTTGCCTTACCTGGAGGTCAAATATTTATTACTTATGCGTTGTTTTCTAAATTAGAAAACGAAGATCAGTTAGCTGGTGTTTTAGGGCACGAAATAGGCCATGTGCTCGGGCGACACTCGGCAGAGCGTATTGCAGAAAGTGATTTTTGGCAAACTGTTACAACGGGCGCATCGGTTGGTGCCGACATGGGAGGCCTAGTAGGGAATATTGGTCAACAAACCTTATTACGTAACGGACGTGGTGACGAGTTGGAAAGTGATGATTTAGGTGTGCGTTTTATGATAAAATCGGGGTATGACCCTAACGAAATGATAGGGGTTATGGAAATATTGAAAGCAGCAGCAGGGCCCAATCGTGTTCCTGAATTTCAAAGCACACACCCCGATCCAGATAACAGAATCGAAAAGATTAAGGCGTCTATCAAAAAATATAAAAACAAATAAAAGAGCCTTGTTTCCAAGGCTCTTTTTAGTGACTAACTCAAAATAATTATTACTTAATTATTTTTTCTTTTTAGCAAGAGCTTCTTCAATGATAGCGAAGCTTTCATGGGCTTTGTGTAATTTGGCATATTTTTTTGCTGTCATTCCTTTGTCCGATTTAGTCTTTAAATTGGCTCCTTTAGCAATCAATAGCTTTAAAATTTTTGTTCTGTTGTACTTAGCCGCGTACATAGCAGGTGTCATACCATTAGATTTCTGGTTAACATCAGCTCCAAGGTTGATAAGTTTAGATACCGTTTCTAAGTCCCCTTTGGCAATCGATACACAGAAAGGGCTTACTTTAAAAACAGTTTTTGAATTGTTAACAGGAGTACTTTTTACTGGGGTTGCATGTGCCGTTACAATAGAGAAACATAATGCGATTGCTGAAAGAATGATTGTTTTTTTCATGATGAAAGGTTTTAATTTGATTAATTGATTTGTTTTTTTGATATAATAAAGAGACGATAAAAACTTTAAACTGTTACACAAGGAAATGTTATATAACATATTTTTAACGTTTTTTTTAGAAATCATTAGGAGTTCGAAGTGATTTTTGCAAACTCAAAAAAAGCTAATAAAATAAGGTCTTTTAAGGAGTGTTAGCTGCTTTTTTTTGATAAACTTCGTTATCTTTGAACTCTATTAAAATCGTCATAAAAAATGAACAAAAAAGTCATCTTAATGATTCTTGATGGATGGGGAAATTCACCAGATCCAAAAGTATCAGCAATCGATCATGCCAATACCCCTTTTATAGATTCTCTTTATCAAAAGTATCCTTATGCAACCTTAAGAACCGATGGTTTGCACGTGGGATTACCCGAAGGGCAAATGGGAAACAGTGAAGTAGGACACATGAACTTAGGGGCTGGCCGAATTGTATACCAAGATTTGGTTAAAGTTAACCTAGCAGTTAAAAACAAAACGTTAAACAACGAAGCTGTTTTGGTTGATGCGTTTAATTATGCCAAAGAAAATAACAAAGACGTGCACTTTTTAGGTTTGTTGAGCGATGGCGGTGTGCACTCCCATATTAATCATTTATTAGGATTAATAGATGCAGCAAATGATTTTGGTCTTAAAAATACATTTGTACATGCGTTTACCGATGGCCGCGATGTTGATCCAAAATCAGGATTTGGGTTTATAACCGAGTTGGAAGAGCATATAGGTGCTACAAATACAAAATTAGCAACTGTTACAGGACGTTATTATGCAATGGATAGGGATAAGCGATGGGAGCGTATAAAATTGGCTTACGATGCAATTGTGAATGGTATAGGGGCAAAAACTACCAATGCTACAGAATCAATTCAAGATAGTTACGATAATGATATTACCGATGAGTTTATCAAACCAATAATTATGACAGATGCGTCGGGAACACCTGTAGCACAAGTTAAAGATGGTGATGTTGTTATCTTTTTTAACTTTAGGACCGATCGCGGACGTGAGCTAACCGAAGCGTTGTCGCAAAAAGATTTCCACGAGCAAAACATGCATAAGCTGGATTTGCATTATGTAACCCTTACTAATTATGACGATACCTATAAAGGTATTAATGTTATTTTTAATAAGGAAAACTTAACCGAGACTTTGGGTGAAGTATTGGAAAAGCATAATAAAAAGCAAATCCGTATAGCCGAAACAGAAAAGTATCCACATGTAACGTTCTTTTTCTCGGGTGGTAGAGAAGAGCCTTTTGAAGGTGAGAATCGTATCCTGAGAAATTCTCCTAAGGTTGCTACTTACGATCTACAACCAGAAATGAGTGCTTATGAATTACGAGATGCTTTAGTGCCCGAATTGGAAAGTGAAGAAGTGGATTTTGTGTGCTTGAATTTTGCCAATGGTGATATGGTAGGACATACAGGTGTTATGGAAGCAGCAATTAAGGCGTGTGAAGCAGTCGATGCGTGTGTTAAAGATGTCGTTACAACAGCATTAAATCATGGTTATACAACCTTGCTTATTGCAGATCATGGGAACTGTGAAACAATGATTAATCCAGACGGAACACCTAACACAGCACATACTACAAATCCTGTGCCTGTTGTTTTAATCGATAATGAATTAACACAAATAAAGGATGGTATATTGGGAGATATGGCACCAACTATTCTTAAATTAATGGGCGTTGAGCAGCCTGAAGCCATGACTCAGCATAGTTTGGTGTAATCACCAAATAAATTATTGTACTTTTGTGTTATACACAAGTCGGTAATTGCATGAACATTGGAAACAGACTTATTATAGCTGTCGATTTTGATGGTACTATTGTTGAGGATGCGTATCCAAAAATAGGAAAGCCCAAGCTTTTTGCATTCGAAACCTTAAAGCGATTGCAAGAAGATGGGCATCAACTTATTTTATGGACCTACAGGACGGGTGATGCACTGGAAAAGGCAGTTCGGTTTTGTAGTGACCATGGTGTTGTGTTCTATGCAGTAAATAAAAGCTATCCAGAAGAACAGTTTGGGGATACTTTAAGTAGAAAAATCCATGCCGATTTGTTTATCGATGATAGAAACATAGGAGGTTTTGTTGGCTGGGGGGAAATATATCAAATGCTTACCAATTCAACTCCTGTACCCAATCAAAAAAAAGGTGTACTTTCCAAACTTTTTAATAGACGTTAAAAAACAGTTTATGCAATGTTTGCGTGGGTAGCTATATGTTGTTAAGCCAGGCTTTAATTGTCCTTTTTTTTGACGTACTCTGTGCTTTTATTGTACGCCTGTTTCAGTAAAAGATGTTTTGTTGAAGTCTTTTTAGGTTAGAAATAAAGCGTGAGACCATCCAAAATGTTTATTTTAAGTATCTTTGCCCTTATTTTTTTAATATGATTGTTATAAAGACCAAAGAAGAGATAGAACTAATGCGTGAAAGTGCTTTAATAGTATCTAAAACACTAGGCGTATTGGCAAAAGAAATAAAACCAGGTGTTACAACGTTGCAATTAGATAAAATAGCAGAGGAACACATTCGTGACCACGGAGCAGAGCCTGGATTTTTAGGACTATACGATTTTCCCAATACACTTTGTATGAGTCCCAATGCACAAGTAGTTCACGGTATACCTAACGGAACCCCTTTGGTTGAGGGAGACATTATTTCTATTGATTGTGGTGCTTTAAAGAATGGATTTTATGGGGATCATGCCTATACATTTGCAGTAGGTGAAATAGATAAGGAAACCGAAAAATTACTGAAGGTAACTAAAGAATCCTTATATGTGGGCATTAGGGAATTTAAACTAAACAATCGTGTTGGCGATGTAGGCTATGCTATACAAAAACACTGTGAAAATCATGGCTATGGAGTGGTTAGGGAATTGGTAGGTCATGGATTGGGAAGGAAAATGCACGAAGATCCAGAAATGCCTAATTATGGAAAACGCGGACGAGGCAAAAAGTTTGTGGAAGGTATGGTAGTAGCTATAGAACCCATGATTAATATGGGGACACACCGTATTAAACAGCATAGGGATGGTTGGACTATAACGACACAGGATAATAAACCAAGTGCGCACTTTGAGCACGATGTGGCTATAGTAGATGGAAAACCAGAGCTCTTGTCTACCTTTGCCTATATATATGATGCTTTGAACATTGAGAGTAATGAAGAAGATGAGTTTCGTAAGAAAGCCCTCATGCTGTAAGCCATGTGTAATTACGTTTTGAGTCTGGCAAGACGTACTTCTAAAAGCTATAAAAGGCGTTTTGTTACAGACCAATATGATAGCCTATATAGCTCAAGTGTTAACCAACTGTAGTTACCAGTGTTTTTGTTCAACAAGGGACAACTATAAAAAAATGTGATCTTTTGAAAAGCCTTTTCAAACTGATATTGAATGTTATTCCCAGGCCCTTTTTAATTAGGTTGAGTTATATAGTACGCCCTTTTCTGGAGTTCTTCCTAAAGGGTGACACTTATACTGATCCAATAGACGGTAAAAGTTTTAGGGCATTCCTGCCTTATGGCTATGGTAAGCAACGTAACAATGTGTTGTCGCCATCTACACTGAGTTTAGAACGTCATAGGTTATTGTGGTTGTATTTGAAAAGAAAAACGGATTTCTTCACTAAAGATCATAAAGTATTACATTTTGCCCCGGAACAGGCTTTTTATAAGCGTTTTAGGCGCATGGATAATTTGGATTATACAACTACCGATTTAAAGTCACCTCTAGCGGATGTGAAAGCGGATATTTGTGACCTTCCTTTTGATGACGGTATTTTTGACGTGATTTTGTGTAACCACGTGTTAGAGCATATTCCAGATGATACTAAAGCTATGTCGGAGTTATATAGGGTTTTAAAGCTGGGGGGAATGGCCGTACTTCAAATTCCGCAGGACTTGTCGAGAGAAAGTACTTTTGAAGACGATAGTATTACTGATAAAGCAGAGCGAGCCAAAATATTTGGACAATACGATCATGTTCGTGTCTATGGGCGCGATTACTTTGATAAGCTTAGGCGTATAGGTTTTAAAGTCGATGAGGTTGATTTTGCATCATCGCTAACAGATGATGAGATTAAGAAGTATTCTCTTGTCAAGGATGAAATTATTCCAGTTTGTTATAAATAACACTTTCCCCTAATGTTCTTCTTTTAAAAGTTCTGGAAACTTTGCTTTAAACCTGTTTAATCTAGGAATGGATACTTGTCTTACATACGAATTGTCTGGATGTAGCCGCTCGTAATTTTGATGATAAGCTTCGGCTTCCCAAAATTTTTGAAAAGGATAGACCTCTGCCGCAATCTTTGCATTTAGCTTTTTAGCAAGGGCTTCTTTTTTTTGTATTATAATTTGCTTTTGCTCGTTGTTTTGGTAAAAAATAATTGACCGGTATTGCGAACCGTTATCTGGTCCTTGTCCGTTTACTTGTGTTGGGTTTTGAGAACCAAAATAAACATCGACTAAGGTTTCAAAGCTTATGATCTTTGGGTCGTAAATAACTTCAACGGCTTCGGCATGTCCAGTCTTTCCCGTATTACTCTTTTGATAGGTTGGGTTATTGGTGTGTCCGCCAGAGTAACCAGAAATAACTTCGTCAACTCCTTTTATGCTTTCGTATATGGCTTCAACGCACCAAAAACATCCACTTGCAAAATAAGCGCGTGCTTTTCCTTTTTGTATGGGTACTTCTACAGGTTTAGGGATTGTGGCCGTTTGCTTTTTATTTTTGGTTTGTGCCGTATTTTGACAACTGCATAAAAAGATAAGAAAAAGAGAGGCGAACAGATGTTTCATACGTTTAAAATTTAGTTAATATATTGATTTTATGTTGATTATAAAATTGAGAGTGTGTGCAACCGCTTTGCTTTCACATTAAAAATTTTAAACATTTCTCTTTTGTGAAAAAATGCTTGAAGTTTATTAATGTTCGTTTCATTTGGGTTTGTTTTATTAATTAGGACATATAGTCGTACTAAATTATAAAACCTTAGCATATTTGGCTTAAAATTGCTTAAAAATAAAAAAGCGCTCAAAAAATGAACGCTTTTGAAATGGTGTTATTATAAAACTTATAGTTTAGAAAATAATTTTTCCATTTTAGCTTTTTGCTCTTCGGCAAGAACAGCATCAACTAAAATACGACCACTATGCTCATCGGTAATAACTTTTTTACGAGAAGCAATTTCAACCTGTACTTGTGGTGGAATGGTAAAGAAAGAACCTCCAGAAGCACCTCTTTCAATTGGTACAACGGCTAAACCGTTCTTTACGTTATTTCTTATTCTGGTGTAAGCAGAAACCAGACGGTCTTCAATTTGCTCCTTGTATTCTTCAGATTTAGCAATTAGCGCAAGTTCTTCTTTTTCGGTTTCTGCTAATATTGCATCTAATTCACCTTTTTTGTGCTTTAAATGGTTTTCACGCTCTTTTAAGCGTTCTTTCGTTTCAGCAATAACCTCTTTCTTTTGTTCTATTTGAGCTTTGAACTCCTTAATGTGTTTTTCTGCCAATTCAATCTCCAACTCTTGAAATTCAACTTCCTTTGTAAGTGAATTGTACTCTCTGTTATTCCTAACATTTTTTTGTTGTTCGCTATACTTTTTTATTAAAGCTTTAGCTTCTTCAATAAGATTTTTCTTTCCTAAAATATCGTTATCTATAACGTCTAAATTAGCTACAAGTTTTTCTAATCTTATATTTAGTCCGGCAACTTCATCTTCTAAATCACGAACTTCCAAAGGAAGTTCTCCACGAACATTTCTAATTTCATCTATACGAGAATCGATGAGCTGTAAATCGTATAGAGCTCTTAAGCGCTCTTCTACAGTTACTTCTTTCTTTTTAGCCATACTTTAAAAATACTTAACAGGATTGGTGTTTGTCTTTGATAAAACGATTGCAAAATTAGTAATTTTTTTTGTAAGATACTCAACTAAAAGATTTTTTGTGAACTGTTCGCTTTCATAATGTCCAATATCTGTTAAAAGAATGCTGTTTTCTGCCGAAAAAAAGTCATGGTATTTAAGATCGGCAGTTATTAGAGCATCTGCACCAGCAGCTTTGGCAGCAGAAATTGCAAAACTTCCAGAGCCACCTAAAACAGCGACTTTTTTTATGGGGTTGTCCAATAATTTTGAATGCCTAATGCAATTGGTTTGCATTTTGTCTTTCACATATTTTAAGAAATCTTGAGGAGATAATGCAGTATTGAATTCTCCAAGCATTCCCATGCCTATGTGCTGGTTAACATTTTCTAAAGTTGTTACTTCGTAAGCTACTTCTTCATAGCTATGCGTTTTAAATAGGGTTTTTAGAATTTGTTGTTCCAAATGTTTGGAGAATGTAACTGTTATTTTGGTTTCATCTTCTTTATGAATTGCGCCTATTTCTCCTTTTGTTGGCGATGCATTTTCGTTAGCGTTAAAGGTGCCAAAGCCATTTACGTTAAAACTACAGTCGTCATAATTCCCAATGCGACCAGCTCCGGCATTAAATAAAGCAGCTCTAAGTGTCTCGGCCTCGTCTATCGGGGCATATGTGGTAAGTTTTTTTATAGTTTGCTTTTGGGGAATTAAAATACGTTTGTTGGTTAATTCCAATTGGTTGCAAATCATACTGTTTACACCTTGAAATGCGTTATCAAGGGCGGTATGCATACTGTAAATGGCAATATCATACTTGATAGCTTTCATAACAGTGCGCTCTACGTAAGTTTTGCCCGTTAGCTTTTTTAAGCCCTTAAAAATGATAGGGTGAAAACTAACAATTAGGTTACAGTTTTCTTGTATGGCTTCATCTACAACGGACTCAAGTGTGTCTAGGGTAACGAGGATGCCTTTTATGGGTATGTTTTTGTTGCCTACCAAAAGGCCTACATTGTCAAAATCTTCTGCGTAGTTTAGTGGTGCTAGTGCTTCCAGATAGTTAATAACATCCTGAACAGTCATAATTGCGTATTGTTTATGACCAAAGATAAAAAATTACACTCACCAGTAAATATTTATTGCCGATTAGTTATAGTTGTGGGGGAGTCTTTTTTTGATCTTGCTATTTCTTAAAAATGTTTCGCCTTAATATAGCCATCCAAAAGATTGACTTAAGATATCTAACTTTTAGATTTAAGAATTAAACGGATTTATTTTCAGTAAGTTGAAATTTATGTCTTTTAAAGGGAGGCTTTTATTTGACAATGAAATGGTATTGCTTCAAAAGTTTAGAATGTTATTGGTTTGAATAAATTTCCTTTTAAAAAAGAAAGACAGGGTGACTTCTGGCTTTTAATGCTGGAATAATTGCTATATTGGTCGCTTGTAATTGTTTATTTAATTGATTTTGTCGCTTTGAGGCTGTACAGAAAGATATTCTTCCCCTTTGTCCCAGTGTATTACTCGGTTACGTGCTTGCGAAACAAGTTGTATGATTTGAATGTTAAATCGTCTGTGTCGTATGATTTTCCAGTTATTTGTGTTGGAAATTTAAGTGTAGGAGGTACGGGAAAAACGCCTATGATAGAGTACTTGATCCGATTTTTAAAGGATGAATATTCGGTAGCTACTTTAAGTAGGGGGTATAAACGCAAAACCAAAGGATTTCAATTAGCAGATATGAATGCTTCTGCAGCTACTTTGGGAGATGAACCTTTTCAATTTTACAACAAGTTTAAAGACACCATTAAGGTGGCGGTTGATGAAAAAAGGGTTAATGGAATTAAACAATTAAGGGCACTTGCGAATCCTCCAGAAATTATTTTATTGGATGATGCTTTTCAACATAGAAAAGTTAGGGCAGGGTTTAATATATTGCTAACAACTTTTAGTGAACTATTCACGAAAGATTTTGTTTTGCCAGCTGGTAATTTAAGGGAGCCTAGAAAAGGGGCTAGGCGTGCTGATGTGATTGTAGTTACAAAATGTCCTGAAAATATAACTGATACGGTTAAACGCAATATTTTAGAGGAGATTAAACCAGGAGCACATCAAACGGTTTTTTTTAGTACTATCCAGTATGCAGGTAAAGTTGAGTCGGAAAAAGAAAGTTTGAGTGTTGAAAGCTTGCCCGCATTTACATTAGTGACTGGTATAGCCAAGCCAAAGCCTTTAGTACAATATCTTAAGGATAAAGGTTTAAAGTTTGATCACTTAAACTTTAAAGACCATCATGCGTTTTCTGAACAGGATGTTGAGGATTTTGCAAACAGAGACCTTATCATTACCACAGAAAAGGATTATATGCGGTTGAAACAGTATGCTGTTTTAAAAAATAAATTGTTCTATTTGCCAATTCATGCTACTATAGATAACGCTTCTAATTTCAATCAATTAATCAAAAACTTTGTTGGCCAAAAAAATTAAGCACTGGCGGAATTTGTTTTTTTAGAGGATAGTGCATTAAAAAGTTTTTTCTCAAACTCTTCTTGTTTAAACGGTTTCGGAATGATATCAGTGAATCCAGCTTCGTCAAATTCATGCATTTTATCTTCAATGGTTACCGCAGTAAGCGCAAAAATGGTAAGTTCTTTATCAAAAGTTCTAACTATTTTCGTCGCTTCAATACCACTAATCCCTGGCATATGGATATCCATTAAAATGATGTCGTATTTGTTGTTTTTTATCATATCTACAGCTTCTTCTCCATTATCAACAACATCACAACTAAGTTTCATTTTGGTTAGAATCTTTTTGGTGATCATTTGGTTTATTTTGTTGTCCTCAACGACCAATATTTTTACGTTAGTAAGATCTAATTCGTTGGTTTCTCCATTAAAGTAGTTAGCTGTTTTCTTTTCGTTCTTGCTTTCTTCTTGTTGTGTGTATTCAAGAGGAATTTCAAAGAAGAAGGTTGTGCCTTTATCCAATTCACTTTTTAAGTAAATTTTTCCTTTTAATATTTCAATAAGTCCTTTTACAATGGAAAGGCCTAAGCCAGTACCGCCATATTTTCTGTTAATTTGAATAGAGCCTTGTGAGAAGCTTTCGAACATATGGTCTTGCTTCTCTTTACTAATACCAATGCCATTGTCTTCTACCTCGAACCTTAGTGTATAGATACTGCCCTTCTCTTGAATTTTATAAACGCGAATCCAAATATCTCCGTCTTTTGTGAATTTAATAGAGTTTCCTATTAAGTTAATGAGTATTTGGGAAATCTTTAGTTGGTCGGCAATGAAGTTTTCGCCTAGATTTTTATCGTAATCAAAATGGATTTTGATGTTGTTGTCTAACGCGGAATTATTTAATGCCAGAATGATATTGTTGATTTTCTTTTTCAAGTTGAAGGCTTCGGGTTCTATCTCTACCTTGTTGGCTTCAATTTTATTTATCTGGAGAATATCATTAATAAAGGTTAGGAGGTAATCTCCAGAAAACTTTAAGGATTTTAAATGTTGTATTTGTTCTGGTTTAGGGTCTTCGTCCAATAGCATGTTACTAATTCCCGTTACGGCGTATAACGGTGTTCTTAATTCGTGGGTTACCGTCGATAAGAAGTTTGCTTTGGTTTTTGAAGCCAGTTCGGCCTTTTCTTTAGCAATAATAAGCTCACCATTTTTTTTATGGAGCATATTATTGGTTTTTAGTCTGATATTGTTGTTTTTATATAGTGATAGGGTTAATAAGGACAGAATCGTTATAAGTGCTACACTAAGAATGGATATTAGGGTGTTTAATTCTTTGTTGTCTTCAGATTCCTCTAATTTTTGGGTAACTTCTTTATTCTTTTCCCTTTCTTCATTCAATAAATGCTCCATTTCCTCATCTTTTGATAAATTGGCATGTTTCAAATTATCTATGGAGTCGGAAAGTTTAATATGAGCTCTCAAATAATTGGTTACTTGTTTATGGTTACCCAGATTTTCGTTTATATCACTAAGAGTTATGTAAGCTTCGTCTAGTATAACAGAAAACTTATTGTCTTTAGCTATTTTAAGGCCATTGTTTCCAGTTGTTAGGGCATTTAGGTTATCTCCTAATTTATGGTATACTTTCGCTTGGTTAATTAAAGCATTGCTTTGAATATCTAATAAATTGTATTTTGAGGCACCCGCTATTGCCTTGTCGAATGCTGCTTTTGCCTCCTTATATTTATTAAGACTTATATAGGTTTTTCCCTGTAAAAGATATATTTCGGCCAAATTTTCGTTCATGTCTTCTTGTTCAAAGAGCGATTTAGATGACCTGTAATAGTCTAATGCTTGGCTATGGTTGTTTTGGGCTGCATAGACTTCGCCAAGAATTCTATAGGAATGTGCTAGGTTAACGTAATCATTGGAAAGGCGTTGTATCTCTATGGCTTTGTTAAGTGATTTTATGGCTTTGTTGTCTTCTTCAATAATAAGCTGTAGTTTTCCTTTATTGGAATAGACTATGCCTGTACTTTTTTTATCTTCTAACTTTTGGGCTAGATTAAGAGCTTCATTAAGGTGTTTTTCGGCTTTATAATAGTTGTATTTTTCCAATTCTGAATGCGATTGGGCAATACGGTAATCAATGTTGTTTTGGAGAATTTCAGGGTCTTCATCAATAGAATTTTGTGAAGGCACACTAAAACTTAACAGCATTAAAAATGCAACTATGTAGTTATCGATTTGGGACATTATTATTTAATTAGTACCGACAAATATAATCATTTTGTCGACAAAATACATTTTTTTTCCGATAAATTGCACATTAGGTCAATAATTCTTTTAGAATATCCCGTTTCATTATCGTACCAACCTATAATTTTTACCATGTTTCCAATAACCGATGTCATTTGAGAATCGAATACGCAAGAATGTTTATTTCCTATTATGTCTATAGAAACAATAGGATCCTCTGTGTATTCTAAGATACCTTTATAGTGATTTTCTGAGGCGCTTTTAAAAGCATTGTTTATATCGGTAATAGAAACTGTTTTCTTAACGTTAAAGGTAATATCTGTTAATGAGCCATTAATAACCGGCACACGGATACCGCAGCCACCAATAACATTAGAGAGGTCAGGAAATATTCTGGTAAGGGCTTTAGCTGCTCCAGTAGTGGTAGGGACTATAGATTGTCCAGCTGCTCTAGCTCGTCTTAAGTCGCGATGTGGTTGGTCGTGCAAACTTTGGTCTGTTGTAAAGGAGTGAACCGTTGTTATGTAAGCTTGGTCAATGCCACAAAGAGTATTGATAATGTCAATCATGGGGGCGGCATTATTGGTGGTGCAGGAAGCATTAGATATAATATGTTCTGAACCATCTATACTTTGGTCATTTACTCCCATAACAATCATTTTAATGTCCTCATCTAGAGGAGGTACACTTAAAATAACGTGTTTGGCTCCATTTTTTATATGGTTTTGTAAGTCGGTGGTTGTTTTAAACTTACCAGAAGATTCAATAACAAAATCTATGTTAAATGGCGACCAGTCTATTGCTTCAGGGTGTTTGAAATTACATAAAGGGATTGGGACGTTGTTTACAATAATATTTTGGAAATCATAAGAAACACTCCCATTAAACAGCCCATGAACGCTGTCGTACTTTAGTAAATGACTTAATGTTTTAGTGTCGGCTAAGTCGTTTATGGCGACTACTTCTATGTCTTTATGGTCTTGTAGTAATCTAAATACGCGTCTGCCTATTCTGCCAAACCCATTTATTGCAACGCGAATCATGATTAGTTAATATGTTTTTTTGCTCTGTAAGATGAGCGCACTAAAGCACTGCTTTCTACATGGCGAAAACCTAAGCTAAGGCCTATCTCTTCATATTCTTTAAATTGATCTGGTGTAATAAATTGTTTTACAGGTAAGTGCTTTTTACTGGGCTGTAAATACTGTCCAATAGTAACAACATCTACATCGTTGGCTTTTAAATCGTGAAGGGTTTCTATAACTTCCTCCCTGGTTTCGCCAAGTCCTAACATAATCCCTGATTTTGTTCTGCGTTGCCCTTGTTGTTTTAGATATTTTAAAACACCTAAGCTGCGATCGTATTTAGCTTGTATACGAACTTCACGCGTTAATCTTCTTACGGTTTCTATGTTATGCGATACCACTTCAGGAGCAACATCAATAATACGATCTATGTGCTGTTCTATCCCTTGAAAGTCTGGAATTAGTGTTTCGAGTGTTGTTTCGGGATTCATTCTGCGTACAGCTTTCACGGTTTCAGCCCACATAATACTTCCCATGTCCTTTAGATCATCCCTATCGACACTGGTCAATACGGCATGTTTTATTTTCATGATTTTAATGGAGCGGGCAACCTTTTCGGGTTCGTCCCAATCTACAGTTTCGGGCCGTCCGGTTTTAACACCGCAAAAACCACATGAACGTGTACAAACGTTGCCTAAAATCATAAATGTTGCAGTGCCTTCTCCCCAGCACTCACCCATGTTGGGGCAGCTTCCCGATGTGCATATGGTGTTTAACTTGTATTTATCGACTAAGCCTCTAAGTTCTGTATATTTTTTTCCCGTTGGAAGCTTTACGCGTAGCCATTTGGGTTTTGCTTGACGCTCTGGTAATATATTGGACGCAGTTTCTGTATTCATACTTAAAAAATAAGAGTACAAAGATACAAAGTATTCTATTAAAACAACCCCTTTAATGTGGTGAGGTACCATATGCTGAACCCGATTAAAAAGATAATGCCTAGCCAGCTTAAAATATGTATTTGTTTAGAAGGGTGCCATTGTTTTGGTGTGTGTTTGCTTGAAATTAAAATATAATTAATAATAGCATAAAAAGGAGCGGTTATAAATGATAAGATGGTCGCTACTTTTATTAGCAATCCCATTTCTGAAGCTAAGAATATGAAAATGAGGACAGATCCGATGGTTAACATTCCAATCCAAAAACCGTAACCTAAGATTCTTGATTTTTTAAAAAGAAGTTGCGTGGTTTTTGCCATGGCCCGCGGTGAGGCATCCAAGGTTGTTAATGTTGTACTGAACATGGTCGTAAAAGCAGCAATACCAATTATAACATAAGCCCAGTTACCTAGGCTAAGAGTGTACATGTTTATTAATTGACTGGAAAACATGCTTGCAGAGTTGCTAAAGGATTCTCCGCTATTAAACATGACTAAAGTGCCTAAAAGTAAAAAGCCAATGCCTAAAAAAATGGTGCTTATATAGCCAACGTTAAAGTCGAATAAGGCTTTTTTTGTAGTATAAGTTTTTGATTCTTTGTTCTTTTCGATGGCCCATAACGATTGCCATACCGATACATCTAAAGGAGCAGGCATCCAACCCATAAAAGCAATTAAAAATGCAATTTCTAATGGCGTTACAGGTAGTATTTGTTTTAGGGAAATGGAGGTTGTACTATGGTATAAAGCCATGCTCACGGCAATTATGGTGCTAATGGTAAGTGTAATGATGATTACTTTCATTAAATGATCCAGTAACTTGTACCTGCCTGCCAGTAATAGTGTTAAACACACTATAAGGATAATTATGGTCCAGATTTCGATGGAAATGAAATCGCCAAACAGGGTGGAAGCTAGACCTGCAGTTACAATGGTTACCGCTGTTTGTATAGTAAACATAGTTGCTATATTCAATAAAAAGTAAATAGCAAGAATACCTTTTCCCAATTTTTTATAACCGTCTAATAAACTTTCACCTGTGGCCAAAGCATATCTTGGTCCAAATTGAAAGAACGGATATTTAAATAGGTTAACGAGTAATAAAGCCCATAAAAGTCCTAACCCAAAATCGGCACCAGCACGGGTAGATTGTACCAAATGGGATACGCCAATTGCTGCACCAGCAAATAATAAGCCTGGCCCTAAGTTTTTTAGTTTACCAATCATTAAGATTCTTGAATAATTTCAGCCAATAATTTTTTAGCACGAAGTAATTTAACTTTTACATTGTTAATGGGTTCATTAAGCTCTGTAGATATTTCTTTATAGCTTAATTCTTGAAAATAGCGTAGGTTAATTACTTCCTGATAATGTGGTTTTAGCTTTTTAATGTCCTTGAGTAATTTTGCCAGGTGTTGTTCGGTTATTAAAATATCTTCAGGTGAAGGGGACTCATCCAGAACTTGAAAAACAGGATCGTCATCATTATCGGAGATGATTTGGGTTATCGTGTTTTTTTCCTTTCTTAACAGATCAATATGAATGTTTTTGGAGATGGCGATAAGCCATGTTTTGAATTTGAAACCTTCGTCAAAGGTTTCAATTTTGTCAAAAGCTTTAGAAAATGTCTGAACCGTAACGTCTTCGGCATCATTTTCATTTTGAATACGTTTTAATTGAAATCCGTAAACGTCATCCCAATACTGATCTAACAGGAAATTAAACGCTTTTTGGTCGTTTTTTTTAGCACGTTTAATAGCTTCTTTTATTTCCAATGGTTAGGCTTTGATATGAGATTGTTTATAAATATAGTTAATTGTATAATTATTAAAAAAATTTCTAAAAAAGGAATTAAAAAAACAAGGTCTTTTTCCTTTAATTTGTTAGATGAAATACCAACAACTATTAATTGTATGCCAATACGCAAAGCGAATAATGTACATATTATTGGCCAGTTGTAAATGGTAAGGAGAAGTACAATTGCAAGCCCCCAAAAGAGTAATTGGGAGCAGTAAAAA
Organism: Snuella lapsa; assembly: GCF_039539345.1. NCBI lineage: Bacteria > Pseudomonadati > Bacteroidota > Flavobacteriia > Flavobacteriales > Flavobacteriaceae > Snuella > Snuella lapsa. The sequence continues at coordinate 16,643 of NZ_BAABCY010000035.1, forward strand.
AGTCCCAATAAAAACTTGTGTTTCAATTTATAGTACTTAGCTGTCGATACGTGGCGTCTTTTTTGCCTAAACCAGCTTTTAAATGTTTTTTTGGGGATAGATTCTGTAAAACTATCTGTATCTATACATATTGTGGTGTTCTTGCCTGATGCTACTTGATTAATGAATAAATCGTCATCGCCAGAACGCACTTTTATATGGTTTATAAAGCCATTGGCATTAAAAAAAGTGGCCTTAGCGTAAGCTAAATTCCTGCCTACACCCATATAGGGAATTCCAGCTTTTGCAAATGAGAAATATTGAATGGCAGTTAGGACGGTTTCAAATCGAATGAGTTTGTTTAGCAACGAGTTCTTAATTTTTGCATAGCTTCCATAGCCTAGGACAATGGTTTTATTATTGCTGAAATGGGTACTCATTTTTTTTATCCAATTACTGGAAACCGGTTTGCAATCGGCATCTGTAAAAAGTAAAAAATCATTTTTAGAAGCTTTTATGCCCAGTGTTAGAGCATATTTTTTATTCCCCCAAAAAGCTTCATTGTTTTTAACGTTAACAATTTTAATGTTATCGTGATTGTTTGCGAAACGCTCCATGACATCTAGCGTATCATCATGCGATGCATCATTAATAAGAACAATCTCAAAATTTGGATAGTCTTGGGATAGTATTGAGGGTAAAAAAGTTTCTAGGTTTCTGGCTTCATTTTTAGCACAAACGATAACAGAAACAGCTAAGTTTTTTGAAGACTTGCTTTTTTGTTTGAAAAAAGCAAACCGACCGAAAAAAAATACGTAAAAAATAACTTGAATACATACTACAACAAAGAAGGCGTAGTAAATTAAATCAAGGTATGTCATAAAACCTTAAGAGTGTTGAGGTTCATTACAATCGGCAAACTGATCTGGAGTCTTTCCACAAAAACCACAAGCTTCCCCTTCTTTGTTTAGCATTGGGTTTTGACTTGCACATGTTCCAGCAAACTTTCCGTCTTTTTTAGCCCAAATTTTTATTGCAATACCAGCAAAACCTAATCCTAATAAAACGATGGTAATTAAAAGAAGTTTCATCTGTTAAATTTTATGCAAAGATACGCTTTTTATTAAAATAAGTTTATGTGACTTGAAGTCTTGTTTTTGCGTCTAACTTAGTAATTATGAGTATATTTAATATCTAACCATTAAAAAGTATTATTTATGAAAAAATTATTTGCAGAATTTTTCGGAACGTTTTGGCTTGTTTTTGGAGGCTGTGGTAGTGCTATTTTTGCTGCAGGTTACCCCGATTTGGGTATTGGTTTTGTTGGAGTAGCTTTGGCTTTTGGGCTTACTGTTTTGACAATGGCTTATGCGGTGGGACATATATCTGGTGCCCATTTTAATCCTGCGGTTTCCATAGGATTATGGGCTGGAGGCAAGTTTGCTGCTAAAGACTTGCTAGGGTATATAGTAGCCCAGGTTGTTGGGGCTGTTGCAGCGGCTGGAGCATTGTATTTTATTGTCTCTGGAAAGTCCGATTTTGTAGATATAGGTAATTTTGCAGCCAATGGGTATGGCGATTTGTCCCCGGGAGGCTACAGTATGGTTTCGGTTTTGATTGCTGAATTTTTACTTACCATGTTTTTCTTGTTAATCATTTTAGGAAGTACTTATCCTAAAGCCCCTGAGGGTTTCGCTGGTATTGCCATTGGTTTGGCGTTAACATTGATTCACTTAATTAGTATTCCTATATCTAACACCTCCGTAAACCCAGCAAGATCTACAAGTCAAGCGCTCTTTGCTGGAGGAGACTTCACTGGTCAACTATGGTTGTTCTGGGTGGCGCCAATTGCAGGAGGTTTGGTTGCGGGTTTTATACACAAGGCCTTGTTCGATAAAGACAATTAAAAACTAGTTTGATACAAAATGCACAACTGGTTAACTTTTAAGTATAATAAAGAAAGCCTTGCGTAAACTACAAGGCTTCTTTGTTGAGTTATTTTGAGCTAGTTATTTTAAATCGATTTCAGCTACCGAGTTTTCTAGAGATGCTACGGTGTTGCCTCCTTTGGGTTCTATGGTGATATTTAAACCAAGGGCATTTTCGGTATAGGGAATAGCCCTGAGCTGCCGGTCTGTTTCACTCAAAATTCCTAAACTAACCATTTTTCCTTGCAATTCCGCCCATATTTGGTAACATTGCTCTTCTGGTAGCTGTGGGAGTGAAACGACATCGATCATAGAGGTTTTTTCCTTGGGATTAATATAGGCCACTGTTTTTAAATTTTTGGCTCTACTATTGCCCTGAATGATATATTTATAGGTCTCCGGATCGTTAAGTTGTTTAAATTGATACATGATATCATCCAACTTTTTGTTGTTCATTTCAATATCACTGCGTAAATCAAAAATTTCATCAACAACTACTTGGTTTTCCTCAGATAGTTTTTTGTTTTGGTTGTAAAACAAATAGGAGGTGCCAGCAAAAAATAAGGCTGCTATACTAGCCGCAATACTGTATTTGTACCAAGTTTTGTATTTGGTTTTAAGTGTTATAACTGGTGTTGTGTCGTTAATTTCGTCTAAAACTTTGTCCAAAACACTTTTAGGAGCTTCAACAGCATTGCTTTTAGCAACCACTTCAAGGTTGTACTGCATGGTGTTGTATGTATTCTGTACTTCTGGATATTTTGAAATAAAAGCTTCCACCACTTCTGTTTCTTCAGAAGTAGTTTCACCTAATAGATATTTTTCTAAGAGGCCAGAATTTAGAAACGTATTTATTTTCGCATTCATGACATTATTTAGTTAAGGATTGTAAATTTTTTTTAGTTCTCGCAATCCAATTTTTAATCTCGATTTAATAGTGCCAAGAGGAATGTCTAATTCTTCACTGGCTTCTTGTTGGGTCATCCCTTCAAAAAAGAGGGCATTAATCACGATTTGGTATTTTTCATCTAAGGTCTTTAGATGCGTTTTAATATCCAAAACATCCTGATTGAGTTCGTTTATTGTTATTTTATATACGGGGGAAACATCAATTTGGACTTCTTTTTCGATTTTGTTCTTTAAGGAACGTACTTTGTCTATGGCACTGTTATAGGCTATACGGTATAGCCATGTGAATAATTTGGCCTTGCTTGCGTCGTATTTTTTAGAATACCTCCAGATCTTAACAAATGTTTCTTGGAGTACATCTTGAGCTATATCTTCATCAGAAATTATCTTTTGAATAACGCCATAGAGTGAATCGGCATAATTTTCATATAGCAGAGTGATGGCTTTTTTATTACCACTTTTTAATAAATGAACTATTTCTTTTTCTATTGAAGATACCAAGTTTATGTATTTTTAAATCATAATTATCAGTTACTTGTAATTTTCCAAAGTTAGAAATTTCTTTATAATATATTCACTTCGGCTTCTAGAGAAATGTCGAATAAGCGTTTAACAGTGCTTTGAATAAGCTTTGAAAGCTTCAAGATATCTGTTCCACTGGCATTGCCATAGTTAACGAGTACCAAAGCTTGATTTTTATGTACGCCATAGTTGCCAAAATGCTTGCCTTTAAAACCAGCTTTTTCTATTAACCAACCGGCTGGGACTTTTACCTCGGTATCGGATGCAGGATAACTTGGTATATTGTTAAAGCTTTCGGATAATTTTTGAAAATGTTTTTTGCTAATAACCGGATTTTTAAAAAAACTACCACTGTTACCGATAATTTGGGGATTTGGTAGTTTATTTTCTCTTATATCGATAACAGCTTTTGCAACATCTTGTATGGTTGGCTTGGTAATAGCCATAGTATCAAGTTTTTCGGAAATGCTACCATAGCCAATATTTATCTTGTGGTGGCGTTTGGTTAGCCTAAAAGTAACACTAGTTATTATATATTTTCCTTTAGCTTCATTTTTGAAAATAGAGTTTCTGTAACCAAAATGGCATGCTGCTTTTAAAAAAGTTTTAAATGTTCCTGTTTCTAAAGAAATGGCCTCGCAGGATACAAACCTGTCTTTTAGCTCTACACCGTAAGCACCAATGTTTTGAATAGGGGCTGTGCCTACATTGCCGGGAATTAAAGACAAGTTTTCCAATCCGCCAAAGTCACGTGCTAGGCACCATTGAACAAAATCATGCCAGTTTTCGCCAGCATGCGCTTTTACGGTAACAAAATCAGCGTTTTCTGATACAATCGAAATGCCTTTTATGTTAAGGTGCATAACCAACATTTCTAGGTCTTTCGTTAGCAAGATATTACTGCCTCCTCCCAAAATGAGTTTTTTTGGGTAGTCTTTAAGGGCTAAAACGTGTTTTAAGTCATCAATGTTGGAAATTGATGTAAAGTGTTTTGCTTTTACATCAATACCAAAGGTGTTGAATTGTTTTAAGGATATGTTGTGTTTAATTTGCACTAGTCTTCATAAACTTTTAATGCTTCACGTAAAATAGTAACTGCTTTAATCAGGCTTTCTTTATTAAGTACGTAAGCAATTCGTATTTGGTTTAAGCCAACTCCGGGAGAGGAATAGAATCCTCCTGCTGGTGCTACCATAACGGTTTCATTATCAATGCTAAAGTGTTCCAAAAGCCATTGGGCAAAATCATCAGAATTTTTAACGGGGAGTTCTGCAATACAGTAAAAAGCGCCTTTCGGTTTTGCAACTTTTACACCATCAATTTTTTGTAATTCAGAAATTAAGGTGTTTCGTCTGTCTACATATTCTTCAATAACAGCATCAAAATAACTCTGTGGAGTCTCTAGAGCAGCTTCACTTGCAATCTGTGCTAGAGTTGGAGGGCTTAAACGGGCTTGGGCAAATTTTAAGGCCGTTGCTATAACGGTTTTGTTTTTAGAAACTAAGCAACCTATTCTAGCACCACACATGCTGTAGCGTTTGGAGACAGAATCGATCATTATAGCGTGTTCTTCTAAGCCAGCTTCTTGCATAATGGAATAATGTGTATTACCATCGTAAGCAAATTCGCGATATACTTCGTCTGCAATTAAAAATAAGTCATGTTTTTTAACGATTTCTGCAAGCTTTTCAATTTCCTCCTTCGAATATAGATAACCAGTTGGGTTACCCGGGTTACAGATTAAAATAGCCTTTGTTTTAGGAGTAATGAGTTTTTCAAAAGCTTCAATTGGGGGGAGCGCAAAATTGTCCTCAATTTTTGAGATTACAGGAACAACTTTTACGCCAGAAGCCGTGGAAAAGCCATTATAATTTGCATAAAATGGTTCGGGAATTATAATTTCGTCATCAACATCCATAATACTTCCAAAGGCAAAAAGAAGTGCTTCACTGCCTCCGGTTGTTACTATTATGTCGTCATGATGTATTTGTATATCATGATTAAGGTAATAAGAGGCGATTTTTTGTCTGTAAGTTTCAGAGCCTTCAGATCTGGAATAGGCTAATACGTCTATTGTACTGTCTTTTACTGCCTGTAAGGCAATTTTAGGGGTTTTAATGTCTGGTTGTCCAATGTTTAAATAATATATAGATTTCCCCATTTTTTCAGCTTGTTCCGCATAAGGAACCAGTTTGCGTATTGGAGATTGCGGCATCAATTGCCCTTTTTTGGATATTGTCGGCATCAGTATTAGTTTTAGGATGCAAAGTTGATAAAAAAAGTTGGGAACTTTATCTTAAATTTTTTCTAAAAAATACTAGAAAACAGGGATTTTACCAGAAAGAGTTGTAATTTCATGTAGTAAAAGTTTTATATTCGTTTATGAAGAAAATAATAGTTGCAACCTTTTTCCTTCTCTTATTCGGTAATCTTTCTTTTGCCCAGAATAGATTTGTGATTCAAAATAAAAAGCAAACCGATAAAATAAGATTTAAATTAATAAACAATTTGATTGTTATTCCTGTAGAAGTTAATGGGGTAACATTGTCTTTTATATTGGATACTGGGGTAAGCAAACCAATTATTTTTAATTTTCTGAATATTTCGGATACTTTAAAAATTAAGGACACAGAGCGCATGTCCTTAATGGGATTGGGTGAAGGAGATTCAATTCAAGTACACAAATCTAAAAATAATGTTTTTAAGATCGGAGAAGCTGTTAAGTTAAATCAGGATGTGTATGCCGTTATAGATTCTAATTTAAATTTAGCTCCCAGATTAGGAGTGTCTGTTCATGGTATTTTAGGATTCGATTTGTTTAAGGATTTGGTAGTTGAAATAAATTATTCAAGACAGTATGTTAGGTTGACCGAACCTGAGGCATATGAGTATAAGGTGTGTAGAAATTGTGAAAGATTAAACATCGAATTCTATAATAGTAAACCTTATGTAAATGCTAAAGTAAAGATCAATAAAAAGACCATACCCGTTACATTGTTGGTAGATTCGGGGGGGAGTGATGCGTTATGGTTATTTGAAGACGAAACGTTAGGGATAAATTCGGGGGATGTGTTTTTTGAAGATTTTTTAGGGCATGGACTAAATGGTAGTGTGTATGGTAAACGTGCTAAAATAGAGCGGTTCGCTTTAAACAATTATGTGTTCAAAGATATTAATGTAGCCTATCCCGATTCCGCATATATTAAATTTGCCAGAATGTTTAAGGGGCGTAATGGTAGTATAGGAGGAAGTGTGTTAAAACGTTTTAATACAACCATAGATTATCGAAATGCCTTGATTACACTTAAAAAAAATGCATCGTTTAAAGATAAATTTAGTCATAATAAAAGTGGGATTGAGTTGGCTCATAAAGGGGTGCACATTGTAAAGGAAGTTAAGTATAATAAAGAAACGGTGAAGGCAAATAGCGATGATAATAGCTATTATAGTATTGTTGATTTTAAAAAGAATTATAACATAGTTTTAAAACCATCTTATGTGGTAGCTGAGTTAAGAAAAGGTTCGCCAGCAGATAGGGCAGGTGTTAAAAAAGGAGATGTGGTATTGGCTATTAATGGTAAACGGGCTTACGAGCTTCCGTTACAAGAGTTAATACACATGTTTTATGATGAAGATGGTAAGCGTATAAAATTGAAAATAGTTAGAGGGGGTATAGAGACTTTGGTTTTTAGCTTTCAGTTAGAAAATCCATTTAAATAAATAGCCCGAACCGTACGGTTCGGGCTTTAATAGTTAAGCAATATTACTTTTATTGTTGAACCAGGCTTTTTTGTTTCTTTTGTAGAACACTTTCCTTGCTTGGGTCTACAACTAGTCCTTTGATTTTTAATGCTACAGTTGGTGTTTCAGCATTAGAAATTACAGTTATTGTTTTCCTGATCGGATTCACTCTATTAGTATCATACTTTACCTCGATTTCTCCTGTTTCACCAGGTAAAATGGGACCCTTTGGCTTTTTAGGAACTGTACAGCCACAGCTGGATTTTACATCAGATATAATAAGTGGAGCATCACCTGTATTGGTAAATTCAAAAACTCTTACACCATCAGCACCTTTTTCAATTGTGCCATAGTCGATGGTTTCAGTTTTAAACTCGATTTTAGCGACTTTATTCTGCGCACTAACAGATAAACTAATTAATCCGATAAATAAAAGTGTAAATAAATGTTTCATTTTTTTATGTTTTAATTTTTAATTGTAAATGCAACTTATACAGTAATATTAACTTAAGTGTTTTTGTAATATTTAGTATGTATAATTCATTAAGTTAGGTTAAAATTCAAAGGTAAACATACTTACTTTTTTAGCAATCTGCAAAAATAATAGATGTAATGCAGGAATGTTCCTAAAATTATTGGTGCTAAAATTATATGTTACATTGCTGGAGTTTTAGGTTAATGGTTTTAAAAATTAATGAAAAATCATTTTTTTGAAACCTTTTTATTGCTTTCACAGGAACAGAAATATAAGTACTTTTGCACTTTAAAATTCAAAAATTGTTCCAAAGTATGCAAGTTCCATCAAAATATGATGCAGCCCAGGTAGAAGAAAAATGGTATGAATACTGGATGACCCATAATTATTTCCATTCAGAACCAGATGAAAGAGAACCTTATACAATAGTTATTCCGCCACCAAATGTAACGGGCGTATTGCATATGGGGCATATGTTAAACAATACCATTCAAGATGTGTTAATTCGCCGAGCGCGTTTGCAAGGAAAGAATGCATGTTGGGTGCCAGGAACAGATCATGCTTCCATTGCTACAGAAGCCAAAGTGGTTGCCAAATTAAAAGAGCAAGGTATCGATAAAAACAGCTTGTCTCGTGAAGCATTTTTAGAACATGCTTGGGAATGGACACACGAATATGGAGGGGTGATTTTAGAGCAACTTAAAAAACTGGGATGTTCATGTGATTGGGATCGTACAAAGTTTACCATGGATGACGATATGAGTGAAGCTGTAATAAAAGTATTTGTTGATTTGTATAACAAAGGCTTGATTTATAGAGGATATCGTATGGTTAATTGGGATCCGGAAGCAAAGACTACACTATCTGACGAAGAGGTTGTTTATGAAGAAAAACAAGGCAACTTTTATTATTTAAACTATAAGATAGAAGGAAGCGACGACACGCTAACCATAGCAACCACACGTCCTGAAACCATTTTTGGCGATACCGCTATATGTATCAATCCTAATGACGAACGTTTTTTCCACCTTAAAGGGAAAAATGCCATTGTGCCTATTTGTAATCGCGTGGTTCCTATTATAGAAGATGACTATGTCGATATGGAATTTGGTACAGGTTGCTTGAAAGTAACACCTGCTCATGACGAAAACGATAAGGCTTTAGGAGATAAACACAATTTAGAAGTAGTCGATATTTTTAATGACGATGCGACCTTAAATAGCTATGGTTTGCATTACGAGGGACAGGATCGTTTTGTCGTGCGTAAAGCAATTGCAAAAGAGTTGGAAGAAACAGGTGTTTTAATAAAAATAGAGGCCCATGTAAATAAAGTAGGGACTTCCGAGCGAACAAAAGCTGCAATAGAACCTCGATTAAGTGATCAATGGTTCTTAAAAATGGAAAACTTGGTAAAACCAGCCATCCAAGCGGTTTTGGGCGAAGATCCAGAAATTAAATTGTTTCCAAAGAAGTTCGAAAACACCTATCGCCATTGGATGGAAAATATTCGTGATTGGAATATCTCACGTCAGTTGCTTTGGGGACAACAACTACCAGCATATTATTATGGTGATGGTAAAGAAGATTTTGTTGTAGCCGAAACTATTGAAAAGGCTTTAGAGTTAGCAAAACAAAAAACAAATAACCAACAACTGACTAGTGATGATTTAATTCAGGAAACAGATGCCTTAGATACTTGGTTCTCGTCGTGGTTGTGGCCTATAAGTGTGTTTGATGGTATTCGTAATCCAGAAAACGATGATATAAAATACTATTATCCAACAAACGATTTAGTGACTGGGCCAGATATTTTATTTTTCTGGGTAGCCCGTATGATAATTGCTGGTTACGAATATAAGGACGAAAGACCGTTTAATAATGTGTACTTGACGGGGTTGGTACGTGACAAGCAACGTCGAAAGATGAGTAAATCGTTAGGAAACTCTCCCGATGCATTAAAACTTATTAGCGATTATGGAGCCGACGGAGTGCGTGTTGGTTTATTGTTAAGTAGTGCAGCAGGAAACGATTTAATGTTTGACGAAGCGCTGTGTCAGCAAGGAAAAGGATTTGCAAATAAAGTATGGAATGCCTTTAGATTGATAAATGGTTGGGAAGTTGCCGATATAGAACAACCCGAATCATCTAAGATTGCCATCGATTGGTTTGAAGCTAAGTTTCAAAAGACCTTAGGGGCCATTGAAGACCATTACAGTAAGTACCGTATTAGTGATGCACTTATGGAAACCTATAAACTTATATGGAACGATTTCTGCTCATGGTTTTTAGAAATGATTAAACCCGCCTATCAACAGCCTATCGATAAGAAAACGTACAGAGCAGTTATAGATGCTTTGGAGAATAACTTGAAACTGTTGCATCCATTTATGCCATTTTTAACAGAAGAAATTTGGCAGCATATCACACAAAGGAATCCAGAAGAAGCTCTAATAGTAGCCAAGTGGCCAGAAGCAAAACAAGTAAACGAGGCATTGATTACAGAATTTGAATTCGCTTCAGAAGTAGTTTCCGGTATACGTACCATTAGAAAACAAAAAAATATAGCCTTTAAGGATGCTATTGGGTTTTCTGTAATCAATAATGAAAATGTATCCGGTACTTTTGATGAGATTATTGTTAAAATGGGGAATCTTGAAAGTATTGAATATGTATCCGAAGCGGTAGAGGGAGCTTTGACTTTTAGGGTAAAGTCTAATGAGTACTTTGTACCAATGGTTGGAACAATTGATGTTGAAGCAGAAATTAAAAAATTAACAGAGGAGTTAAGCTATACTGAAGGATTTCTGAAATCTGTACAAAAGAAGTTGTCTAATGAACGCTTTGTGTCAGGAGCTCCAGAAAAGGTAGTAGCAAGCGAAAAAAAGAAAGAAGCAGATGCCTTGGCGAAAATTGAAATGCTTAAGGCTAGTTTAGAGAGCTTGAATTGAACATAATTATTGTAATGTGTATAGATAAGGCGGATTGATATCCGCTTTTTTTATTTTGTGAACTTTTCATCAAATAGTTAATCCTTAGCCATGGTTGTTTCTGTCTTGTAAATAAATATTTTTTATGAATAGATAAAAACTATCAATAAAAATTATCGCTAAGAATGTTGTAAATTGTAGGGACTTATTAACTTAAAATCTCTAAACAATGGAAAATAACCCGCATTCTAGCAATGGTGTAAAAAGTGAAAGTAAATGCCCTTTTAGTGGGGGTGTCCCAAAACAATCTGCAGGAGGAGGTTCCAGAAACCATGATTGGTGGCCAAACAAATTAAATGTAAATATCTTACGTCAACATGCTTCTTTGTCTAACCCAATGGGCGAACAGTTTAATTATGCAGAAGCCTTCAATAGCTTGGATTATGATGCCCTAAAAAAAGATCTTAATGATTTAATGACCGATTCCCAAGATTGGTGGCCGGCAGATTTCGGTCATTATGGCGGCTTATTCGTTCGTATGGCTTGGCATAGTGCAGGAACCTATCGTGTTGGTGATGGTAGAGGAGGTGCAGGAGCTGGCCAGCAACGTTATGCGCCACTAAACAGTTGGCCTGATAATGCTAGTCTTGATAAAGCACGTAGGTTATTGTGGCCTATTAAGCAGAAGTATGGTAAAAAGATATCATGGGCAGATCTTATGATTTTGGCAGGTAATGTTGCTCTTGAATCTATGGGCTTTAAAACTTTTGGTTTTGGAGCAGGACGCGAAGATGTTTGGGAACCAGAAGAAGATGTGTACTGGGGTTCCGAAACCTCTTGGTTGGAAGATAAACGCTATTCAGGAAAAAGAGATCTTGAAGATCCGTTGGCAGCCGTAGTAATGGGACTTATTTATGTAGATCCAGAAGGGCCTAATGGCAATGGCGATCCGCTATCGGCGGCAGTGGACATTAGGGAAACGTTTAAGCGTATGGCAATGAACGATGAAGAAACAGTAGCGCTTATAGCTGGAGGACATACCTTTGGGAAAACACATGGTGCTGCCGACCCAGGAGCCTATGTTGGTCCAGAACCAGAAGCAGCACCCATAGAAGAACAAGGCTTTGGATGGAAAAATACTTTTAAGTCAGGAAAAGGAGCCGATGCCATTACTGGAGGTCCCGAAGTAATATGGACGCAAACACCAACTAAATGGAGCAATCACTTTTTTGAAAATCTTTTTGCTTACGAATGGGAACTCACTAAAAGTCCAGCAGGAGCAAAGCAATGGGTCGCAAAAGGAGCCGAAGCTACTATACCCGATGGTTTCGATAGCTCTAAAAAACATAAGCCTACCATGTTAACTACCGATTTGTCTTTGAGATTTGACCCAGAGTACGAGAAGATATCTAGACATTTCTATGAAAACCCAGATGCTTTTGCTGATGCTTTTGCGCGCGCTTGGTATAAGCTAACACATCGCGATATGGGACCGATTTCACGTTACCTTGGACCTGAAGTGCCAAATGAAGTATTACTATGGCAAGATCCGATTCCACAAGTAGATCATGAACTAATTAACAGTGATGATATCGATACGTTGAAAGGGAAAATATTAGATTCAGGTCTTTCAATATCCGAATTGGTTTCAACCGCCTGGGCTTCAGCATCAACATTTCGTGGTTCAGATAAGAGAGGAGGTGCAAATGGAGCGCGTATTCGATTGGCACCTCAAAAAAATTGGGAAGTAAATAATCCCAAGCAATTAACTAAAGTGTTGCGTGCATTAGAAGGTATTCAGGTGGAATTCAACAACGAAAACAAAAAGGTTTCTATTGCAGATCTCATTGTGCTAGGAGGAATAGCAGCTATCGAACAGGCGGCAGAACGCGCTGGGTATAATGTAGCAATAGCTTTTAACCCAGGTAGAATGGATGCTTCACAAGAACAGACAGAAATAGAATCGTTTGCTTATCTCGAACCATATGCTGATGGTTTCCGTAATTATCGTAGAACCAAATTTCCAGTTTCTACAGAAGCTTTGCTAGTAGATAAAGCTCAATTGTTAACCTTAACGGCACCCGAAATGACAGTGCTTGTTGGAGGAATGCGAGTGCTTGATACTAATTTTGATGGAGCTAGTCATGGTATTTTTACCAAGCAAAAAGAAGTACTTACTAATGATTTCTTTGTTAACCTATTAAATATGGAGACCGAATGGCATAAAAGTTCAGGTTCAGATGAACTTTTTGAAGGTCGAGATCGGAAAACAGGTGCTCTTAGGTGGACGGGTACACGAGCAGATCTTGTATTTGGTTCCAATTCAGAATTAAGAGCGCTAGCCGAAGTGTATGCTAGTGATGATGCTAAAGAAAAATTTGTTAACGATTTTGTAAAGGCTTGGGAGAAAGTAATGGACCTTGATAGGTTTGATTTAGCGTAATGGTTTACTTTTACAAATTTTGTGGCAGACGACCTAGAATAGGTCGTCTGTTTTGTTATCTTTTTTATCGTGATGTGATTTAATAAATCGATGGATTATAAGTAGAATTAAATCAAATGAATCTGTTTAAATATGGGAATTCAAAAATGGGTTTAGGGGAGCTTGAAGAATAGGGTTTAAATATTCTTTCTCTTTTTGGAGATTTAAGATAAAAAGGAGTAGATGTCTTTAATACATTTGAAATATAACTGTTATAACTGGAAAAAGTTGAATAATTTTCAGCAACAGCTTGAACCAATCTTAGTTTGCGTTCGTTTATTATATTTGTTATTTCGTCAGGCACTAAGCCTGTAGGGATTTTAGGGATAATGATATTAGATGATTGTCCATCAAATATTAAATCTATATTAAGGTTTTTATTGTAATTGTCAAGTTTGATCCTTCCCACTTCATAACCTTGTATTCCAGAATAACTGAACTTATTATCCAATAACGAACAAGAAATTTCGTGTTTCGGAACTAATATTTCAGAAGGAGGAATGCCAGCGCCAAACAGTGAATAATTTGTGACCGATAAGGAATAAGTGGTATTTTCAAAGATGTCTGCATAGGCATAATAATGATTACCTCCAAAACCATAAACAGGTACTTGCGAATCATATATTTGGTGCCCTGAAATATTATTGTAAAGTTGCTCGTTCTCATAACCGTGTATGGTCAGTAGTGGTAATTCAGTGCGTACATCTAAAGTTAATTGCTTTGTTTTGACATTATTTGTACTGAAATTAATTTCATCTAAGCCGTTAATTGAAGATATGTTATTCATTAAAGCCCATTCGTAGTTGTTGTTCGTAATGTTTGTAGGGTTGTAGTATTTTATAAAAATATTTTCCGAGCCCAAATTGTTATTGAAATTTGAAGTATAATGTCCAGATAATAGATCATTGATCTTAACCATAGAATAGCCATGACCTATTGCATTTAAAATAAATCCATCTTTAAGTTGCTGCGTTTTAATATTTATTGTCGGTGTTTTGTTGGAAAAGCTTCTTGGTTTTAAGAGTATATTTTTGTTTAAAGAATGATTTGTTAGATTAGAATAAACAGTTACCTCGAAAATCGAATTTGAATAGTCTGTAATAAAGGTAAGAATAAATGGGGTAGAGTCCGAAAAATGTTCTGTAGAGTAAAAGGAGAGTGTTTCCTCTCTATTTGAATATGATTTGTGATCTATCAAATTGCCTATAGTGTCCGATAGTATTATGTGAAACTTTTCACTGGCTCTGGTAAAGTGAGCAGGAAGCTGAATACTTAAGATTTTTTCGCCAAGTGTTTGAGGCTCATTAATATTGTCCGTAGCTTCATTTTGCGAGCATGAAAATAATATGATTGTTGCTATTAGTATGTGTACTGTTTTTTGCATAGGTTTACTACGGTATTTTACTGTCAGAAAATGAAAGGCTCTAGTTTAGGCGTCAAAAATAGTTGAAAAACATAAATTGTGTAGGAAAATATTTTATTTTTTTTCTATTTTAGTAAAATGCAGGAAAAATTCTTACATTATATATGGAGGCATAAAAAGTTCAAAACGACTCATTTAACAACTACAGGTGGCGATGTGGTTAATGTAATAATTACTGGTTTGTATAATACAAATGCAGGCCCCGACTTTTTTAATGCACAGCTTCGAATAGGCCTACAGTTATGGGCGGGTAATGTAGAGATTCATATTAAATCCTCTGATTGGTATTTGCATGGCCATGAACAAGATAAAGCTTACGATAACGTAATTTTACATGTGGTTTGGGAGCATGATACCGAGATTTTTAGAAAAGACAATTCAGTCATTCCAACTTTGGAATTAAAACACTATGTGTCTAAGGACGTATTAAATAATTATAATCGTTTGCTTACTAATAAAAATAAGTGGATTAATTGTGAAAAGGATTTTGCATCGGTCGATCATTTTACGCTAACCAATTGGTTGGAGCGTTTGTATTTTGAACGCTTAGAAAGAAAATCGAAAACAATAGAGACGCTTTTAAAAGCATCAAAAAACGATTGGGAAGCCGTATTGTTTAAGATGTTAGCCAGAAATTTTGGGCTGAAGGTAAATGGAGAAGCTTTCTTTAGTTTGGCTAAATCGGTTGACTTTTCGGTGATTAGAAAAGTTCATGGAAAACAACTATCTATAGAGGCTTTACTGTTTGGGCAGGCTGGTTTATTGCATTCTAATATAGAAGAAGCCTACTATTTAAAGCTTAGAAATGAATATGAGTTTTTAAAACGTAAGTTCAGTTTGAGTAATAATAAAGTGTTGCCTGTGCAGTTTTTTAGATTGCGGCCCCACAATTTCCCAACCATAAGATTATCGCAGTTGGCTAGTTTGTACCATGAAAACCAGCAGTTATTTTCTAAAATCATGGATCTCCATGATTTAGATGCGTTTTATGATTTGTTTGCTGTTTCAGCTTCTTCATTTTGGAAATCGCATTATACGTTTCAAAAAACCTCTGGAGCAACCTCGAAAATGTTAACGAAACCATTTATGGATTTACTATTTATAAATACCATTTTACCGCTTAAATTCTGTTATGCAAAATATAACGGGCAAACACTTGATGCAGAATTGATTACTCTGGCTGGAAGAATTGCATCAGAAAAGAATAGTATTATAAATGCCTTTAATAATTTAAGGCCTGCGGCAAGCTCCTCAATGGAGTCGCAGGCGCTTATACAGCTAAAAGAAATGTATTGTTCTAAAAACAGATGCTTGCAATGTGCCGTTGGCAATGCTTTAATCATTAAATAAAATGCTTAAATTGCAGCATGAATATTTTTTATAAACCATTGCTTTTTTTTCAAAAACATGGCTACTATGTTTGTCAACGTATAGCCGATCGTTTTGGTATTCGCGCAAAAGTAGTAAGAACATCATTTATATATTTAACCTTTGTAACCTTGGGATTTGGGTTTGCATTGTATTTGTTTATTGCTTTTTGGATGCGTATAAAGGATTTGCTTTATACTAAACGTTCATCTGTCTTCGATTTATAAACTATGAATCCATTAATAAAATTTTTTAGGACTAAGATCTATACAGCTGTTTTTTTGTTAGTGATCTTATTGGTAATTGGAGTAGTAGGTTTCAAAGTGATGGACGAAGACTACTCTTGGGTCGATGCTCTTTATATGACGGTAATAACAATAACCACCGTTGGATTTCAAGAAGTTCATCCATTGGACGATATGGCTAAGGTGTTTACGGTTTTTTTAATTTTAGCCAGTGTCTTTATTTTGGGTTATGCTTTAACCGTGATTACCGAATATATTTTGAGCAAGAATGATTTTGAAGAATTAAAACGAAAGAATATGCAAAAAACGATAGATGGTTTAAAAGACCATGTCATTATCTGTGGATATGGCAGAAATGGGAGGCAAGCAGCAATTAAATTATTGGCTTATAGTAGGCCCTTTGTAATAATAGAAAAGAACAAAGAATTACTTGATAAAATAGATGGCGAGCTAATGCCTTACGTATATGGGAATGCTAGTGACGATGAAATCCTTATACAGGCAGGTGTAGAAAGGGCGTCTTGTTTAATATCTGCACTGCCCAATGATGCCGATAATTTATTTATTGTGTTGTCTACTAGACAAATAAATAAAGATATAAATATCATTAGTAGAGCATCTTTGGAAACCTCGTATAGTAAATTAAAACTGGCAGGAGCTAACAACGTTATACTGCCAGATAAAATAGGAGGTGATCATATGGCCTCTTTAGTTGTTGTTCCCGGCTTGATGGAGTTTGTGGATAATCTGTCTATTGTAGGGAAATCGAATATTAATATAGAAGAGATTGCTGTAGAAAAATTATACGCTACCAAGGGAGCAAAAACAATTAGGGATTTAGATTTACGTAAACGAACAGGTTGTTCCGTTATAGGTTATAAAGATGAAAATGGAGATTATATTGTAAATCCTGAAGCAGAATTGGAGTTGGCGGCAAAATCTAAAATTATTGTTTTGGGGCGTCCAGAACAAATACAACAGCTTAATTCAGAGTTTAATATTAAATAATACTTCATCCCTATTTTAACGGGATATGTTTTATAAAATCATTTTTTTTTAGCATCTTGCCGCTTTTAAAGTAAAAAATATCAATAACTAACTAATTTTAACTCCTTATGAAGAAATACCTTCTTTCAATATTCACATTGGTACTTCCATTTATAACACTTGCACAAGAAACCACCGAAAAAGGGATAGACCAACAAATAGATGAAGCTTTTAAACCCGTTTCGGATTTTTTCTCAAGTGTCATTTTTTTTCAAATTGGCGGCACACCGTTTGTATTAATACTATTGGTGTTTAGTGCGGCGTTCTTTACATTGTATTTCAAGTTTCCTAATGTCAGGCACTTTTGGACTGCTATTAGTGTGGTTAGAGGAAAGTATGAAGACATAGAGAAACATGGAGCAAAGATTTTATATGGAGAAGAAGGTATAGCACAAGGAGTAGATATTAATACAGTAGATGATATTGAAGAGCATATAGAGAATTTAGAAAGCTTACACAGTGATTTAGAGATAGATGGTGATATAAAAGAAACCATTAGGGATGAAAGTTCTCATGGAGAGGTGTCGCATTTTCAGGCTTTGGCTACCGCAGTGTCAGGAACTGTTGGTAACGGTAATATCGCAGGAGTAGCATTGGCAATTGCATTAGGTGGGCCAGGAGCAACATTTTGGATGATTGTTTGTGGTTTACTAGGTATGTCTACCAAATTCGTTGAATGTACTTTGGGAGTGCACTATAGGGATGTTGGAGCAGACGGAACAGTTTATGGTGGCCCAATGTATTACCTGACTAAAGGATTAAAAGAAAAAGGCTTTAAAACCTTAGGGAAAGTTGCGGCGGTTTTATTTGCGATATTTTGTATTGGAGGTTCTTTTGGAGGAGGTAATGCTGCTCAGTCGAATCAAGCTACAATTGTTGTTAAGGAGTTATTAGGACTAGAAAGTACTATGGCAGGTACGGTAATAGGTTTGGTTATAGCGTTTATTGTTGGTGTTATAATCATTGGCGGGATCAAGAGGATAGCATCGGTTACCGAAAAAATAGTACCGTTTATGGCTCTGTTGTATATTATTTGTTGTCTATATATCATTTTAGGAAACTTTAGTTTAATAGATGATGCTATTGCATTAGTTCTGGAAGAAGCGTTTAACCCTACAGCTATAGGAGTGGGTGGATTTATAGGCGTGTTATTGGTTGGATTTAAAAGAGCGGCTTTTTCGAACGAGGCAGGAGCTGGTTCGGCATCTATTGCGCATTCCGCAGTAAAAACAAAATATTCTGCAAGTGAAGGTTTAGTGGCGTTATTAGAACCTTTTATTGATACAGTGGTGATTTGCACCATGACAGCGTTGGTAATTATCATATTTAACTTTGGCGGTTTCTTTCAATATGGAGGTGATGGTCTAGGTGCGGTTATGATAGACGGTGTTGCTTATGAAGGAGCAGGGATTACAGCCAAGGCTTTTGCTGAGTATATTCCGTTTTCAAATGTCTTTTTAACTATTGCAGTTTTCTTGTTTGCTATCTCTACCATGATTTCTTGGAGTTATTATGGCTTGCAATCATGGAAGTTTTTGTTTGGAAGAGGTAAAAAAGCAGACCTAACTTATAAGATTTTGTTCTTAACTTTTGTAGTAATAGGTGCGGCGGCAAGTATGAAGTCTATTTGGGACTTCTCTGATGCTATGATTTTTGCAATGGTTTTCCCAAATATGGTAGGATTGTATTTGCTAATGCCTGTTGTTAAAAAACAATTAAAACGTTACACAGACGCTATTAAAATGAAAAGAGAAGCTTTAAGTTAAGCACCGATCATGAAAAATATAAAATCCCATTTCGTTTTTTCCAGAGCACAACGAAATGGGATTTTTTTATTAATGATACTGGTTCTTGTTTTGCAAAGCCTTTGTCTTTACGTAGATTTTTCTTCTGGCTTGGTTCACGAAAATGAATATAAGGCTAAGCTCCAAAGCTATATCAAAGAAGTTGATTCGTTACGGCATGTCAAACAGATAGACAAACCTAAGATATATCCCTTTAACCCTAATTTTTTAACCGATTACAAAGGCAGTCTTTTAGGGATGAGTAATCAAGAAATTGATCGGTTGTTGGCATTTAGAAAAGACAATAAATGGATTAATTCGGCTAAACAGTTTCAAGAGGTTACGCAAATATCCGATTCCCTTTTAAATGTTATCATCCCACTTTTTAAGTTTCCAGAATGGGCTGTAAAGTCAACCCCTAAAGAAATAGCTGGTTACAAAAAGGTTTATGCCCCTAAAACATACGCTCAAAAATTAGATTTAAATAAAGCAACAGCACAACAGCTTCAAAAGGTAAATGGAATTGGTAAGGTGCTTTCAGAACGTATTGTAAAATATAGAAATAGTTTTGAGGGAGGCTTTATAGCCGATATACAGTTAAAGGATGTCTATGGTCTAACACCAGAAGTTATAGATAGGCTTACAAATGAGTTTACGGTAAAAACACCAAGAGTCATTCAGAAAATAGCCTTGAATACGGCGACTGTAGAAAATTTAGTAACAATTCAGTACATAGACTATGATTTAGCTTATCATATTATAGAACAAAGGCAATTAAGGGAAAGTTATAAGTCACTGGATGAATTAACAAAAGTTAAGGACTTTCCTGTAAATAAAATCGAGATAATTAAATTATATTTGTCGCTTGATTAAAATTGCAAATTAACAAGCTTAGAGCTTTATTGAGTGATTGGAGGATAAAATGGAGGTTCTAAGGAAAATTTAAGCTAAACTAAAACACAAATAAATTTTTATAGATGCATAGTATGTACTTCACAGAGGAACACGATCTTTTTAGGAAGAGTCTTCAGGGATTTCTAAAAAAAGAGGTTGTTCCTTATATAGATACATGGGAGAAAACAGGGATAATTGATCGGTTTGTTTGGAAGAAGTTTGGAGATATGGGGTATTTTGGTATCGCTTATCCTGAAGTGTATGGAGGGACGGATTTAGATTTGTTTTACACGGTTATCTTTTTAGAAGAACTTCAAAAGATTAATTCAGGAGGGTTTGCTGCGGCTATGTGGGCGCATGCCTATTTAGCAATGACGCATCTTAATAAAGAAGGTAATGATAGTATAAAGCAGCGTTATTTGGCACCGAGTATTGCTGGTGAAAAAATAGGATGCTTATGTGTTACCGAACCCTTTGGTGGTAGTGATGTGGCTGGTATGCGAACTACAGCTGTTAAAGAAGGAGGTAATTATATAATTAACGGTTCAAAAACTTTTATAACCAATGGTGTTTACTGTGATTATATGATTGTTGCAGCGAAAACAAATCCTGAGCTTGGAAACAAGGGGGTAAGCATATTTGTTGTAGATAAAGACGCTCCCGGAATAACGGCCACAAAATTGGATAAGTTAGGATGGAGAGCATCAGATACGGCTGAAATAGCTTTTAATAATGTTGTGGTTTCCGAAGCGAATCTTATGGGAGAACGCGATAGGGGGTTTCAGTACATTATGCAGCACTTTGCTTTAGAGCGTTTAATAATGGGGGTTAATGCACATGCACGAGCAGAATATGCCCTTGACTATGCAAAGCAGTATATGTCCGAACGACAAACCTTTGGCAAAGCAATAAATCAACACCAAGCATTGCGACACAAATTTTCGGATCTCTATAGTTTTATGGAAGTTTGCAAAGCGTATAATTATTTAGTGGCTTCCCAATTAGATAAAGGAATTTATGCTGTAAAAGAAGCAACTATTTCTAAGTTGCAATCCACTAAAATGGCAGATGAGGTTATTTACGAATGCCTTCAATTTTTAGGAGGTTATGG
This sequence comes from Snuella lapsa, assembly GCF_039539345.1. NCBI lineage: Bacteria > Pseudomonadati > Bacteroidota > Flavobacteriia > Flavobacteriales > Flavobacteriaceae > Snuella > Snuella lapsa. The sequence continues at coordinate 37,478 of NZ_BAABCY010000035.1, forward strand.
TTACATGGAAGACTATCCAATGGCTAGGCTATTAAGAGATAGTAGGCTGGGGCCAATAGGAGGAGGTACTTCTGAAATACTGCGCGAGATTTTGGCTAAAATAGTCATAGATAAAAAAGAATATAAACCAGCGACGTAAAATAATTAACAATTAATAATTATTAATTAATAATTGTTTTTATATTTGCAGCCTGAAATTCTAAAAGAGAGGAGGTTAAGACACTATGTTAATAATACCAATTAAAGAAGGAGAAAATATAGATAGAGCGCTAAAGCGTTTTAAGCGTAAGTTCGATAAGACAGGTGTTAAGCGTCAGTTGCAAACACGTAAGCAATTTACAAAGCCATCAGTTGAGCGTAGAGCGCAAATTCAAAAAGCGCAATATATCCAAGCATTAAGAGATGCAGAAGATATATAAATAGTAGCTTATTTATTTACAAAATAGATTCCCGCAGTTTGCGGGAATTTTTTTTGTGGTTAATCAAAAATAATTCCTCGACGCTCAGCGTCGGGGTTTCCGTTGAAATTGTCATTCCCGTTAAATCGTAGATTCATGAATACCTTAATTTAAAATATGTTTTGATGAATAAAATGGGAATCTAAATACAGAATTTCGGTTTTTGGCCTTGTGGGGTCAAAATGAAACGAGCGAAATACCCCCCCCCTATGGATCTGCCTCGGAGATAGTTCGTTTCAAGAAATTCTTTATTTTAAAATTCAATAAAACTTCGTACTTTTAAAATCGGTTCTCATTTGAAATTTACACAAACCTAAAAAGAGAAATTTAACATAGTAAATTAAGTTATGCAGTGTTGATTCAAAAGGGAGGGGTAATGGGTGGTTTCTCTAATTTTAATACAATATGTCCTTTAAGTCTTTTGCAGATTATTTGTTACTAGAAAAGAACTACTCAGCTTTAACTGTTAAGGCGTACCTAAAAGATTTAGAAGATTTTTCCCAATTCATTTTTCTTGAATACAAAATGGAGGAGGTACTACATGTTAATTATTCTCAAATACGAACTTGGATTGTATGGTTGGTGGAAAGAGGTCTTTCAAATAGGAGTGCTAACAGGAAAGTATCTGCCATTAATACCTACTATAAATTTCTTTTAAAAACAGACACTATTAAGCTAAACCCTCTAGCTAAGCATAAGGCTTTAAAGACAAGTAAAAAAGTACAAGTTCCTTTTTCCGAAGAGGAAATAACAGCTGTCTTGGACGGTTTTATAAATGAAAATGATTTCGAAAGTATGCGAAATAAATTAATTGTTGAATTGTTTTATTCTACTGGAATACGTCGTATAGAGTTGATACAGTTAAAGTTAGATAATATTGATTTAGACAATAAGTCGTTAAAGGTTTTAGGAAAGAGAAATAAAGAACGTATTCTGCCGTTATTAGAAACAGTGCGGCAAACGATTCGTAAATATTTAAAGCTAAGGCTCGAGTTAAATTCTATTTTGGACACCGACTATTTGTTTGTTACAAAAAAGGGGGTAAAAATATATGAAACACTTGTATACAGAATAATAAATGATTATTTTAGTAAAGCATCTTCAAAGGTAAAAAAGAGTCCTCATATATTAAGGCACTCTTTTGCAACGCATTTGCTTAATCAAGGAGCCGATTTAAATGCTGTTAAAGAACTTTTGGGGCACGCAAGCTTGGCAGCTACACAGATATATACGCATAATAGTATTGCTGAGCTAAAAAAAGTATATGTGAACTCGCATCCAAGGAGTGAAAAAAGAGAGTAAACCGCCTCGGGGCATTTAAATCTCGATTATCGAGTGAAAAATTTTGTCTAACCAAAAAAGAAGAGTATGAAAGTAAACATGCAATCAGTTAATTTTAATGCAGATAAAAAGCTGATAGATTTTATTCAAAAACGTATGGATAAGTTGGATTTATTTTATGATAAGGTCATCAAATCAGACGTTTACTTAAAAGTTGAAAATACTAGCGATAAAGAGAATAAAATTTTTGAAGCAAGAGTAAGTGTGCCTGGTGATAGTTTTGTGGTGAAAAAACAATGTAAAACCTTTGAAGAAGGAGCGGATATAGCAGCGGCATCACTAGAAAGGCAGTTAAAAAAGCGAAAAGAGAAATTAAGAGCGCATTTATAGTAAAAATTTCTAAAAAATGTTTTGAATAAAAAAATAAATATATACATTTGCAGTCCGTTAGAAATAGCGGGCTTTTTTTATGTGGAAAAAAGCAAAGAAAAGCCGATATAGCTCAGCTGGCTAGAGCAGCTGATTTGTAATCAGCAGGTCGTGGGTTCGAGTCCCTCTATCGGCTCTTGAAATTTTGAAAAGGTAAGTGTAATAACAAGTGGTTGAAGTTGGAAATAACTTTAAATTTAGCGGCTTTTAATAACATTTCTTTTTTAAAAATACGTTCTTTAAAGGATTGAAAATAAAACACAAAAGTTAACTTGGGGAGATACTCAAGCGGCCAACGAGGGCAGACTGTAAATCTGCTGACTATGTCTTCGCAGGTTCGAATCCTGCTCTCCCCACTTTTTAAGTCTTTTCTGTACGGGTGGATTTAAGAATTGTTGACTTTGAATTGTTATATTATTGCGGGAGTAGCTCAGTTGGTAGAGCGTCAGCCTTCCAAGCTGAATGTCGCCGGTTCGAACCCGGTCTCCCGCTCTAAAGAATTTATGAATTACTAAGCTGTTATGGTCGTAAATCTACCTTTAGGTAGGTTTAAATAGGTATCGTAAATAAAAAGCCGGTGTAGCTCAGGGGTAGAGCGTTTCCTTGGTAAGGAAGAGGTCACGGGTTCAATTCCCGTCATTGGCTCTATGTAGAAGCTAAAAATTAGAATACACTAATATTATTATATAACTAAGATTTAAATTATTTAAAAACATGGCAAAGGCAACTTTCGATCGTTCAAAACCACACTTAAATATTGGTACAATTGGACACGTAGATCACGGTAAAACAACTTTAACTGCTGCTATTACTAAAGTATTAGCTGATGCAGGTTTATCAGAGGCGAGAGATTTTGATCAAATTGATAACGCTCCAGAGGAAAAAGAAAGAGGTATTACAATTAATACGTCTCACGTAGAATATCAAACACAAAATCGTCACTATGCTCACGTTGACTGTCCAGGTCACGCGGATTACGTAAAGAACATGGTAACTGGTGCAGCTCAAATGGATGGTGCTATCTTAGTGGTTGCTGCTACTGATGGTCCTATGCCACAAACTCGTGAGCACATCTTATTAGGTCGTCAGGTAGGTATTCCTCGTATCGTTGTTTTCTTAAACAAAGTAGATATGGTTGATGATGAAGAGCTTTTAGAGTTAGTAGATATGGAAGTTAGAGATTTATTAAACTTCTATGAATACGATGGTGATAATGGTCCTGTAATTTCTGGTTCTGCTTTAGGTGCACTTAACGGTGAGCAAAAATGGGTAGATACTGTAATGGAATTAATGGAAGCATGTGATAATTGGATTGAAGAGCCTGTTCGTGATATGGATAAGCCTTTCTTAATGCCAATTGAAGATGTATTCTCAATTACAGGTCGTGGTACTGTTGCAACTGGTAGAATTGAAACTGGTGTTGCTAACACAGGAGATCCTGTAGAAATTATTGGTATGGGAGCTGAGAAGTTAACATCTACTATTACTGGTATCGAGATGTTCCGTCAAATATTAGATAGAGGTGAAGCTGGTGATAACGCTGGTATCTTATTAAGAGGTATTGAGAAAACTCAAATCTCTAGAGGTATGGTAATCACTAAGCCAGGTTCTGTAACACCACATAAAAACTTCAAAGCTGAGGTTTATATCTTGAAAAAAGAAGAAGGTGGTCGTCACACACCTTTCCATAACAACTACCGTCCACAGTTCTACGTGCGTACAACTGACGTAACAGGAAACATTTCGCTTCCTGATGGTGTTGAAATGGTTATGCCTGGTGATAACTTAACTATTACTGTTGAATTAATCCAACCAATTGCAATGAATGTTGGTTTACGTTTCGCTATCCGTGAAGGTGGTAGAACAGTAGGAGCAGGTCAGGTAACTGAAATTTTAGACTAAATTAAGTTTAATGATATAGCTTAAGGTATCCCGTTTATCGGGATGCCTTTTGACTTATATTTACGGGTTTAGCTCAGTTGGTAGAGCACTGGTCTCCAAAACCAGGTGTCGTGAGTTCGAGTCTCGCAACCCGTGCAAATTAAGAACAAAAAGAATGGCAGGAATTGTAAATTATATAAAAGAATCATTTGGAGAACTAAAGAACAATGTTACTTGGCCAACTTTGGCTGAAGGACAAAGTTTAACTGTTTTAGTTGCGTTGTTTTCAATTATATTTTCTCTTGCTATATGGGGTGTAGATACTGTTTTTAGCAAAGTCATAACATTTTACTTTGATTGGATTAACTAACTGTTAAAAATAGATTTATGTCTGAGGAAAGTGGAAAAAAATGGTATGTTGTTCGAGCTGTAAGTGGTCAAGAACATAAAATTAAGACGTATATAGAGAATGAAATCGCTCGTTTAGGTCTTCAGGATTATGTGGATCAAGTGTTGGTTCCAACAGAAAAAGTGATTCAAATCCGCAATGGAAAGAAAATAAGCAAAGAGAAAGTTTATTTTCCTGGTTATATAATGATTCAAGCGAATTTAACTGGTGAGGTGCCTCATATAATACGTTCTGTAACGAACGTGATAGGTTTCTTAGGAGAAACTAAAGGAGGTGATCCAGTGCCGCTAAGACAATCTGAAGTTAACAGAATGTTAGGTAAAGTAGATGAGTTGTCTGTAGAAGAAACTACAAACGTGGCAATACCATTTACGAAAGGGGAAACTGTTAAAGTTATTGATGGACCGTTTAATGGATTTGATGGTACTATTGAGAATATAAATGAAGAAAAGCGTAAGCTTGAAGTAATGGTAAAGATATTTGGAAGAAAAACACCATTAGAGTTAAGCTATATGCAGGTTGAAAAAGTATAATAATTGTTACACTATATAAATGATGCGTTTTAAAGCTTCCAAAAAATAGAGCGTATCAAACTAAATTATTAAAAATGGCAAAAGAATTAGGTAAAGTAGTTAAGTTACAAGTTCGGGGAGGTGCTGCGAATCCGTCGCCACCGGTTGGACCCGCTTTAGGTGCTGCTGGAGTTAACATTATGGAGTTCTGTAAGCAGTTTAATGCTAGAACTCAAGATAAAGCTGGTAAAGTATTACCAGTAGTTATCTCTGTTTACAAAGATAAGTCATTTGACTTTGTAATCAAGACTCCTCCAGCTGCAGTACAATTATTAGAAGCGGCCAAGGTGAAGAAAGGTTCAGGAGAACCAAACCGAAAAAAAGTAGCTAAAGTTTCATGGGATCAAATCAAAACTATAGCAGAAGATAAAATGCAAGATTTAAATGCATTTACTATTGAATCTGCTATGAAGATGGTAGCTGGTACCGCGAGATCGATGGGTATAACCGTAACAGGGCAATTCCCTTCTTAATCTATTAAAGACATTAAAAATGGCAAGATTAACAAGAAAGCAAAAAGAAGCTTTAGCAAAAATAGAAAAGGGAAGATTATATTCTCTTGATGAAGCATCAGCATTAGTAAAAGATATCACAAATACAAAATTTGATGCATCTGTTGATATCGCTGTGCGTTTAGGTGTAGATCCTAGAAAAGCAAATCAAATGGTAAGAGGTGTAGTGTCACTTCCTCACGGTACTGGTAAAGATATGAAAGTATTGGCATTGGTAACACCCGATAAGGAGGCTGAGGCTAAAGACGCTGGAGCAGATTACGTTGGTTTAGACGAATACCTTGATAAAATTAAAGGTGGTTGGACCGAAGTAGATGTAATTATTACCATGCCTAGTGTTATGGGGAAATTAGGCCCATTAGGTAGAATATTAGGCCCTCGTGGTTTAATGCCTAACCCTAAAACAGGAACCGTAACCATGGATGTCGCTAAAGCTGTTAGTGAAGTTAAAGCAGGTAAAATTGACTTTAAAGTTGATAAAACAGGTATCGTACATGCAGCAATAGGTAAGGCATCTTTTAGTGCTGATAAAATTGCAGGAAATGCAAACGAATTATTACAAACATTAATTAAATTAAAACCAACTGCTGCAAAAGGTACTTATGTGAAAAGTATTTTCCTTTCAAGTACAATGAGTCCAAGTGTTGCTGTTGATCCTAAAATTGGTTAATTAGTTAAAAACTTTTATTATGACAAGAGAAGAAAAATCACAAGTAATTGAAGAGTTAACTGCAGAATTAGCCAATAATGCAAATATCTATTTAACAGATATTTCAGGATTAAACGCAGGAACTACTTCAGACTTACGTCGTGCTTGTTTTAAAGCAAACGTAAAATTAGCAGTTGTTAAAAATACATTACTTGAAAAAGCAATGGAAGCATCAGATAGAGAATTTGGTGATCTTCCTTCGGTTTTAAAAGGTAATACATCAGTGATGTATTCAGAAACAGGTAACGTACCGGCTAAATTAATTAAGACCTTCCGTAAAAAATCTGAAAAACCTTTATTAAAAGGAGCATTTATTGAGGAAGCAGTTTATATTGGTGATGACCAACTAGACATGTTAGTAGATATCAAGTCTAAAGAAGAGTTGATCGGTGATATTGTAGGCTTACTACAATCTCCTGCTAAGAATGTCATTTCTGCACTTAAATCAGGTGGAGGAACATTAGCTGGTATCATTAAAACACTATCCGAAAAAGAAGGATAGTATTAAATAGTACGCACTTTTATACAATTATATTACAATTAAAAATTTATTAAAACGATAGAAAATGGCAGATTTAAAAGATTTCGCAGAACAATTAGTTAACTTAACAGTAAAAGAAGTAAACGAGTTAGCTACTATATTAAAAGATGAGTATGGTATCGAGCCTGCTGCTGCTGCTGTAGCAGTTGCTGCTGGTCCTGCTGCTGGTGGAGACGATGCTGGTGAAGCTCAAACTGAATTTGATGTAATCTTAAAAGCAGCTGGTGGTTCTAAATTAGCTGTTGTAAAATTAGTTAAAGAATTAACTGGTTTAGGATTAAAAGAAGCTAAAGAATTAGTTGATGGTGCACCTAGCGCAATTAAAGAAGGTGTTTCTAAAGACGAAGCAGAAGGCTTAAAAGCATCATTAGAAGAAGCTGGAGCAGAGGTTGAGCTTAAGTAAGCTTAGCAACCAAACAATACAAAGGTTTAGGTCTGAAGGTTAATACTTCAAGACCTAAACCATTTTGCGTATATAACAATATTATACGCCAATATTATTTTTTTTAATCAAAATTCCGTCCATTGATGTTATCAACACAAGCTGAAAGATTAAATTTCTCCTCTATTGTAAATAGAACCGAATATCCAGATTTCTTGGACATTCAGATTAAATCCTTTCAGGATTTTTTCCAATTAGAAACTAAATCTGAAGAAAGAGGTGATGAAGGCCTGTATAACACCTTCATGGAAAACTTCCCAATTACTGATTCTCGTAATCAATTTGTTTTAGAGTTTTTAGATTACTTTGTAGACCCACCACGTTATGCTATAGATGAGTGTATCGAGAGAGGTCTAACGTACAGTGTGCCATTAAAGGCAAGGTTAAAGTTATACTGTACAGATCCTGAACATGAGGATTTTGAGACCATTGTTCAAGATGTGTATTTGGGTACTATACCTTACATGACTCCCAGTGGAACATTTGTGATAAATGGAGCAGAACGCGTTGTTGTATCGCAGTTGCATCGTTCTCCTGGTGTATTTTTTGGCCAATCCTTCCATGCTAATGGAACAAAATTATATTCGGCAAGGGTAATTCCTTTTAAAGGATCTTGGATTGAATTTGCAACAGATATCAATCAGGTAATGTATGCTTATATCGATAGAAAGAAAAAGTTACCTGTTACTACCTTGTTTAGAGCTATAGGTTTTGAACGCGATAAAGATATTTTAGAGATTTTTGATTTAGCTGAAGAAGTTAAAGTGTCAAAATCTGGATTAAAGAAATGTTTAGGAAGAAAACTAGCTGCCCGTGTACTTAACACATGGCATGAGGATTTTGTTGACGAAGATACAGGAGAAGTAGTATCAATTGAGCGTAATGAAATTATTCTTGATCGTGATACTGTTTTAGATAAAGATAATATAGAAGAAATTATTGAAGCAGATGTGAAAACCATTCTTCTGCATAAAGAAAGTGCAGAGCAAGGTGATTATGCTATCATTCACAATACGCTTCAAAAAGATCCAACAAACTCAGAAAAAGAGGCTGTTGAGCATATCTATAGACAATTACGTAATGCCGAACCACCAGATGAAGAAACAGCACGTGGTATTATAGATAAGTTATTCTTTAGTGATCAACGTTACTCTTTAGGAGAAGTTGGACGTTATAGAATGAATAAAAAATTAGGTCTTGATATTGAAATGGATAAGCAAGTGCTTACCAAAGAAGATATCATTACCATTATAAAATATTTAATTGAGCTTATCAATTCTAAAGCAGAAATTGATGATATCGATCACTTGTCCAACCGTCGTGTACGTACAGTAGGTGAACAATTATCACAGCAGTTTGGTGTTGGTTTAGCTCGTATGGCGCGTACCATTCGTGAGCGTATGAACGTTCGGGATAATGAAGTATTTACCCCTATTGATTTGATTAATGCAAAGACGTTGTCTTCTGTGATCAATTCATTCTTCGGTACCAACCAGTTGTCTCAGTTTATGGATCAAACAAATCCATTAGCAGAGATCACACACAAGCGTCGTTTATCAGCCCTAGGACCTGGTGGTCTATCCCGTGAAAGAGCTGGTTTCGAGGTACGTGACGTACACTATACACATTATGGTCGTTTGTGTCCTATTGAAACTCCTGAAGGTCCAAATATTGGATTAATTTCATCACTTTCTGTGTATGCAAAAGTGAATACTATGGGATTCATAGAAACACCATATCGTCCAGTTGAAAATGGCGTAGTAGACATTAAAGGGGCTCCAGTATACTTAAGTGCTGAAGAAGAAGAAGAAAAGTTAATCGCGCAGGCTACTGTAAAAGTAGATGAAGAAGGTAAAATATTGCACGATAAGGTTATTGCTAGAATGGAAGGTGATTTTCCAGTTATCGAGCCAACTGCCATTCACTATACAGATGTAGCGCCTAACCAAATTTCATCTATCTCTGCATCGTTAATTCCTTTCTTAGAACATGATGATGCTAACCGTGCCTTGATGGGATCGAATATGATGCGTCAGGCAGTTCCTTTATTACGTCCTGAATCACCAATTGTGGGTACAGGATTAGAACGCCAAGTAGCTTCTGATTCCCGTGTTTTGGTTAATGCAGAAGGAAATGGTGTTGTAGAGTATGTGGATTCTAATGAAATTAGAATTAGATACGATCGCACCGAAGACGAAGCTAAAGTGAGCTTTGATAGCGATCTTAAAATATATCAATTAGTTAAATTCAGAAAGACCAATCAAGGAACCTCTATTAACTTAAAGCCAATTGTTGAAAAGGGTGATAAAGTGAGTAAAGGACAGGTTTTATGTGAAGGTTATGCTACTCAAAAAGGTGAATTGGCCTTAGGTAGAAACATGAAAGTAGCATTTATGCCTTGGAAGGGGTATAACTTTGAGGATGCTATTGTAATTTCTGAAAAAGTAGTTAGAGAAGACATCTTTACATCCATTCATATTGATGAATACTCTTTAGAAGTACGTGATACAAAATTAGGTAACGAAGAGTTAACAAACGATATTCCTAACGTTTCTGAAGAAGCAACCAAAGAGTTGGATGAGAATGGAATGATTCGCGTTGGAGCAGAAGTAAAGCCAGGAGATATTCTTATTGGTAAGATTACGCCAAAAGGAGAAAGTGATCCAACACCAGAAGAAAAGCTATTACGTGCCATCTTTGGTGATAAAGCAGGTGATGTAAAAGATGCTTCATTAAAAGCTTCGCCATCTTTAAATGGTGTTGTTATTGAAAAGAAATTATTCTCTCGTGCTGTAAAAGACAAACGTAAGAGAGCACAAGACAAAGATGATATCTTAGCATTAGAAGCACAATATGATAGAAAGTTTGACGATTTAAAAGATATCTTAATCGAAAAATTATTCGCAATCGTAAATGGAAAAACTGCTCAAGGTATTTATAATGATTTAGGTGAAGAGGTGTTGCCAAAAGGTAAGAAGTTCACGCTTAAGATGTTAAATGCTGTTGATGATTATGCACATTTAGTATCTGGAAAATGGACAACCGACGATCATACAAATCAACTTGTAGCCGATTTAATCCATAATTATAAGATTAAAGAAAACGATTTACAAGGTGCTTTAAGACGCGAGAAGTTTACTATTTCTGTAGGAGATGAATTGCCATCAGGAATCATTAAACTTGCTAAAGTTTATATAGCCAAAAAACGTAAACTTAAAGTAGGGGATAAAATGGCGGGTCGTCACGGTAACAAAGGTATTGTTGCACGTATTGTTCGTCAGGAAGATATGCCTTTCTTAGAAGACGGAACACCTGTAGACATAGTGCTAAACCCACTTGGTGTGCCATCTCGTATGAACATCGGTCAGATTTATGAGACAGTTCTTGGATGGGCAGGTCAAAAATTAAACCGTAAGTATGCAACACCTATTTTTGATGGAGCTACTATAGACCAAATTAATGAATTGACAGACGAAGCTGGAATTCCTAGATATGGTCATACCCACTTATACGATGGTGGAACAGGAGAGCGTTTCGATCAGCCAGCAACAGTTGGTGTTATCTATATGTTGAAATTAGGACATATGGTTGATGATAAAATGCATGCACGTTCCATTGGACCTTACTCATTAATTACACAACAACCTCTAGGTGGAAAAGCACAATTTGGAGGTCAGCGTTTTGGTGAGATGGAAGTTTGGGCTCTTGAAGCTTATGGTGCTTCAAGTACGCTTAGAGAAATTTTAACTGTAAAATCTGATGATGTTATTGGACGTGCCAAAACATACGAAAGTATTGTTAAAGGTGAGCCAATGCCAGATCCAGGATTGCCGGAATCATTCAATGTATTAATGCATGAATTAAAAGGTCTTGGATTAGACATACGATTAGAGGAGTAAAAAATAGTTGGCAGTCTCAGTATTTAATTAGCAGTTTATGCTAGATACTGAATACTGAGACTGAGACTGAAAACTTAAGAAAATGGCAAGAAAACAAGATAAGAATACAGTAAAGAGATTTAATAAAATCTCAATAGGTTTAGCATCACCAGAGTCTATTTTGGCTGAGTCTAAAGGTGAGGTGTTAAAACCTGAAACTATCAATTATCGAACTCACAAACCAGAACGCGATGGTTTGTTCTGTGAGCGTATTTTTGGTCCTGTAAAGGATTATGAATGTGCCTGTGGAAAATATAAGCGTATACGTTACAAAGGTATTGTATGTGATCGATGTGGAGTAGAAGTAACAGAAAAGAAAGTACGTCGTGACCGTGTTGGTCATATTAATTTAGTGGTACCCGTAGCCCACATTTGGTATTTCCGTTCGCTACCAAATAAGATTGGTTACATTTTAGGATTACCATCTAAAAAACTGGATATGATTATTTACTACGAGCGTTACGTAATAATTCAGCCAGGCATAGCAAAAAATGAAGAAGGGGAACCATTGCAAAAAATGGATTTCCTTACAGAAGAAGAGTATCTAAATATTTTAGAATCCCTTCCACAAGATAATCAATATCTGGACGATAATGACCCTAATAAGTTCCTAGCAAAAATGGGAGCTGAGTGTTTAATTGAATTATTGTCTAGGATTGACCTTGAGTCTTTGTCGTACGAATTGCGCCATAAGGCCAACACCGAAACATCAAAGCAACGTAAAACGGAGGCATTAAAGCGTTTACAGGTAGTTGAAGCCTTACGTGAGTCTAACAATAACCGTGAGAATCGTCCAGAATGGATGATTATGAAAGTTATTCCGGTTATACCTCCAGAATTGCGTCCATTGGTGCCATTAGATGGAGGTCGTTTTGCAACGTCAGATTTAAATGATTTATACCGTCGTGTAATAATTAGAAACAATCGTTTAAAGCGTCTTGTAGAGATTAAAGCACCAGAAGTTATTTTGCGTAATGAAAAGCGTATGCTACAAGAATCTGTAGATTCGTTATTCGATAATACACGTAAATCATCTGCTGTTAAAACAGATTCTAACAGGCCTTTAAAATCACTTTCCGACTCACTTAAGGGTAAACAAGGACGTTTCCGTCAAAACTTATTAGGTAAGCGTGTTGATTATTCTGCACGTTCGGTAATTGTCGTTGGACCAGAATTAAAATTATACGAATGCGGATTGCCAAAAAATATGGCAGCAGAACTATACAAGCCTTTCGTAATTAGAAAATTAATTGAAAGAGGTATTGTAAAAACTGTAAAGTCTGCTAAGAAAATTATTGATAAAAGAGAGCCAGTGGTTTGGGATATCTTGGAAAATGTTCTTAAGGGACATCCAGTATTGCTAAACCGTGCTCCTACGTTACACAGATTGGGAATACAAGCATTCCAGCCAAAATTAATTGAAGGGAAAGCTATCCAATTACACCCATTAGTATGTACGGCATTTAATGCGGATTTTGATGGTGACCAGATGGCGGTTCACTTACCGTTAGGACCAGAGGCTATTTTAGAGTGTCAATTGTTAATGTTGGCTTCTCACAATATTTTAAACCCAGCCAATGGATCACCAGTAACAGTACCTTCTCAAGATATGGTACTTGGTCTTTACTATATGACCAAACTACGTAAATCGACGCCAGAGCTTACCGTTAAAGGAGAAGGTTTGGTTTTCTATTCACCAGAAGAAGTTGTTATTGCCTTTAATGAAAAGCGCGTAGATTTAAATGCTTCTATCAAGGTAAGAACATTAGATATTAATGAAGATGGTAAATTGGCTCCTACAATTATTGATACAACTGTAGGTCGTGTGTTATTCAATCAAAAAGTACCACAAGCTGCCGGATTTATCAATGAGGTGTTAACCAAGAAATCGTTGAGAGACATTATCGGTAGAATTCTTAAGTTTACCTCAGTGCCTGAAACAGCCGATTTCCTTGATGAAATTAGAACACTAGGATTCAACTTTGCATTCCAAGGTGGATTGTCATTTAGTTTAGGAGATATTATCATTCCACCAGAAAAGCAAGGAATGATTGATAAAGCAAATGAGTTAGTTGATGGTATTACAGGTAACTATAACATGGGACTTATTACCAACAACGAGCGTTATAACCAGGTTATTGATATCTGGACATCAACAAATGCCGAGTTAACCGAGTTGTCTATGAAGCGTATTCGTGAAGACCAACAAGGGTTTAACTCCGTATTTATGATGCTTGATTCTGGGGCTCGTGGATCGAAAGAACAGATTCGTCAGCTTACAGGTATGCGTGGTTTGATGGCAAAACCTAAAAAATCGAACGCAGGTGGAGGAGAGATTATTGAAAACCCAATTCTTTCTAACTTTAAAGAAGGACTTTCAATTTTAGAATACTTTATCTCTACACACGGTGCACGTAAAGGTCTTGCAGATACAGCCCTTAAAACAGCCGATGCAGGTTATTTAACACGTCGTTTGGTAGACGTATCTCAAGATGTTATTATTAACAGTGAAGATTGTGGAACCTTAAGAGGTGTTGAAGTTGAACCATTGAAGAAAAATGATGAAGTAGTTGAAACGCTTCAGGAAAGAATCGTAGGGCGTGTTTCTTTAAATGATGTATACCACCCACTAACAGATGAGCTATTGGTAACTTCAGGACAATTAATTGAAGACGATATAGCCAAGGCTATTGGAGATTCTCCAATTGAAACTATGGAAGTACGTTCGCCATTAAGTTGTGAGGCTCTTCAAGGTATTTGTGCTAAATGTTACGGTCGTAATTTAGCTACTGGAAAAATGGTGCAAATGGGAGAAGCTGTAGGTGTTGTTGCAGCTCAATCTATTGGAGAACCAGGTACACAGTTAACTCTTCGTACGTTCCACGTAGGAGGTATTGCAGGTAACATTTCTGAAGAGAATAAATTAGCGGTTAAGTTTAACGGTATTGCCGAGATAGAAGACTTAAAGACTGTTAAAGGACAAGATAGTGAAGGAAATGAGATAGATGTTGTAATTTCCCGTACTTCAGAACTTAAACTTATAGATAAGAAAACAGGTATTACCTTAAGTACTAATAACATTCCTTACGGATCAACTTTATATATTAAAAATGGAGCTGAATTAAGTAAAGGAGATGTGGTTTGCTCTTGGGATCCATATAACGGTGTTATTATCTCTGAGTTTTCTGGTAAAGTAAAGTATGAAAATATAGAACAAGGTATTACTTACCAAGTTGAGATAGATGAACAAACTGGTTTCCAAGAAAAAGTAATTTCTGAATCTAGAAATAAAAAACTTATTCCAACTTTACATATTGAAGATGGAAAAGGAGAAGTGATTCGTTCATACAACCTTCCAGTTGGTGCGCACTTAATGATAGACGATGGCGATAAGATTACCGTAGGTAAGATTTTAGTGAAGATACCTCGTAAGTCTGCTAAAGCAGGTGATATTACGGGAGGTCTACCACGTGTTACAGAGTTATTTGAAGCGCGTAATCCTTCTAACCCAGCAGTTGTAAGTGAGATTGATGGAGTGGTTTCTTTTGGAAAGATCAAGCGTGGTAACCGTGAAATTATTGTAGAATCTAAATTAGGAGAAGTTAAAAAGTACTTGGTTAAATTATCAAATCAAATTCTTGTACAAGAAAATGATTATGTTAAAGCTGGGATGCCTTTATCTGACGGTTCTATTACTCCTAACGATATCTTAAATATCAAAGGGCCTTCAGCTGTTCAACAATATTTGGTAAATGAAGTGCAAGAAGTATACCGTTTACAAGGTGTGAAGATTAATGACAAGCACTTTGAGGTTGTTGTAAGACAAATGATGCGTAAAGTTCGTATTATTGATTCTGGAGATACTATCTTCCTAGAAGACCAATTAGTTCATAAAGCAGATTTCATTAAAGAAAATGATGAAATCTTTGGAATGAAAGTTATAGAAGACGCAGGTGATTCTTCTAAACTTAAAGCTGGTCAGATAGTTTCAGTAAGAGAATTGAGAGACGAGAATTCGATTTTGCGTAGAGAGGATAAGCAATTGGTTGTAGCAAGAGAAGCACAACCTGCAACAGCTACTCCTATATTACAAGGTATTACGAGAGCATCGCTTCAAACAAAATCATTTATCTCTGCGGCTTCCTTCCAAGAGACTACTAAAGTGCTTAATGAAGCAGCTGTAGCAGGTAAAGTGGATACTTTAGAAGGCTTGAAGGAAAATGTTATTGTCGGACATAGAATTCCAGCAGGAACAGGTATGCGTCGTTACAATAATATTATTGTAGGCTCAAAAGAAGAGTTTGACGAGATGATGCAAGTAAAACAGGAATTAAATTATAATTAGTAGTTAACATTCCCGCAATAGCGGGAATGTTTTTTTATAATACATTGTAGTTATGGCAGAAGAAAATAATAAACAAAAGCAAGGTCAAATTAATATTGAATTGGACGAAAAGGTGGCCGAAGGTACTTATTCTAACTTAGCTATTATTAATCATTCGGTTTCAGAATTTGTTGTAGACTTTGTAAACATTATGCCTGGAGTACCTAAAAATAAGGTTAAGTCTAGGATTATATTAACACCTCAACATGCAAAACGCTTGTTAAAAGCATTAGGAGATAATGTGGCAAGATTTGAAAGTGCTCATGGTGAAATCAAGGATTACGAGCAACCACCTATACCTTTAAATTTCGGTCCCACTGGACAAGCATAATGCTTGATGTGGAGTTTAAGTAGTATATATGGAAGAAGTTGCTCGAAATGTTTCATTAGCAACCACCTATACCTTTAAATTTCGGTTCCACTGGACAAGCATAATGCTTGATGTGGAGTTTAAGTAGTATATATGGAAGAAGTTGCTCGAAATGTTTCATTAGCAACCACCTATACCTTTAAATTTCGGATCCACAGGATAAGTAAATATAAAAGCCCTTTGAAATGGTTTCAAATGGCTTCTTTTTTTGTAATAGTGCTACTATTAGCTAGCTTTTATTTTATTGTTTAATTGGTATTTTAAAGCACCTGAAGGACAACGTTTAATTTGATTAATTATGCGTTGTGTTTCTGTATTGTCTAAATTTATCCACGGAATAATGGATTTGCTAAACACATTGGATAGCTCTTTAGCACAAACTCCGGACAGTACACATTTGCAAGGGTCGTAGGTTACAGTAATTTCTTCATTACTAAACTCTTTGGCATTGACTTCCATGATTTAATCATTTTGGGGTTACGATTATAATAAAGATAAATCATTATCCTAAATAACTCCAATTTAATCGATTAAACCTTAAAATATCACGGCTACTGTATTGCTCATTAAAGAATAAAGTAAGCAATAGTTAGCAAATGAAGCTAGATTTTAAAATATTAATCAAATTCAGAAGTAAAATGAAATTTTATGCTTGGGTACTTTTGTTGGGTCATTTGCAACGAAAAAGGTGAATCGGCCAAAAATACCAATTGTCCCTGTTTATCTTTAGCTAAAAAGCGTTGCTTTACCCGGGTAAATTCTTTATATTCTTCTGGGTTAGCTCCTTTTGGGTCTATCCAACAAGCTTTATGAACATTTAAGTTTTCATAGCTACATTTAGCACCATATTCATGCTCCAATCGGTATTGGATAACTTCATATTGTAAGGCTCCGACAGTTCCTATTACTTTTCTGCCGTTCAATTCAAGCGTAAATAACTGAGCTACACCTTCGTCCATTAATTGGTCAATGCCTTTATAAAGCTGTTTAGATTTTAAAGGATCTGCATTATTAATGTATCTAAAGTGCTCAGGCGAAAAACTAGGAATACCTTTGTAATTTATTGTTTCCCCTTCGGTAAGTGTATCCCCAATTTTAAAGTTACCAGTATCGTGAAGTCCAACGATATCACCAGGATACGATATATCGACAATTTCCTTTTTTTCTGCAAAAAAGGCATTGGGGCTGGAAAACTTTAGCTTTTTATTATGCCTAACATGTAAGTAAGGCGTGTTTCTTTTAAATGTACCAGATACAATTTTAATAAAGGCCAGACGGTCTCTATGGTTGGGATCCATGTTTGCATGGATTTTAAAGACAAAACCACTAAACTTATTTTCATTAGGATCCACAATGCGTTCTTCACTTTGTTTTGGCCGCGGTTTTGGTGCAATATTAATAAAACAGTCCAGTAGCTCACGAACACCAAAATTATTCAGTGCAGACCCAAAAAAAACAGGTTGTATCTTCCCATTTAAATAGTTGTCTCTGTTAAATGATGGATATATGCCTTCAACAAGTTCAATTTCCTCCCTAAGAGTCTCTGCTGCGGTATCACCTACAAGCGTGTTAAGCTCTGGCGATTGTAAATCGGATATTTCTATAGTTTCCTCAATATCCTTTCTACTATCACCACTAAAGAGATTAATGTTCTTTTCCCAAATATTATATATCCCTTTAAAGTCGTATCCCATCCCAATAGGAAAGCTTAAAGGCACAACATTTAAGCCAAGTTTTTGCTCAATTTCATCTAAAAGATCAAATGCATCTTTACCTTCCCTATCCATTTTATTAATAAACACAATCATTGGAATATTGCGCATACGACAAACTTCAACCAATTTTTCTGTTTGTTCTTCAACCCCTTTGGCTACATCAATAACAACAATAACACTATCTACGGCTGTTAAGGTTCTAAACGTATCCTCCGCAAAATCCTTATGTCCAGGCGTGTCGAGAATGTTAATCTTAATGCCGTTATATTCAAAAGCCAAAACCGAAGTAGCAACCGAAATACCACGTTGGCGTTCAATTTCCATAAAGTCACTGGTCGCTCCCTTTTTTATTTTATTGCTTTTTACGGCACCAGCTTCCTGAATAGCTCCTCCAAAAAGAAGTAATTTTTCGGTTAAAGTTGTTTTACCTGCATCAGGGTGTGAAATGATGCCAAATGTACGTCTGCGTTGTATTTCTTCTATTAAACTCATAAATAATTGTGCAAATGGGTTGCAAAGATACTATTATTAACCGCAATACATATACAAGAAGATATGGGTTTTTAAATTTGTATCTATAATCATGAATTTTAAAAATTAACTTGGTATTTTTGTGTCATTATGGAAGAAGAAAAAGTAATTCTTGTTAATGAAAATGATGAGCAAGTTGGTTTAATGCCCAAAATGGAAGCTCATGAAAAGGCATTGTTGCATCGAGCTTTTTCGGTGTTTATTTTTAATGATGAAAATGAATTGATGTTGCAGCAACGGGCTCTTAATAAGTACCATTCACCAGGGCTTTGGACCAATACATGCTGTAGCCATCAGCGTGATGGTGAAACCAATATCGAAGCGGGGAGAAGACGTCTGCAGGAAGAAATGGGATTTACCGTTGACTTGACAGAATCGATTTCCTTTATTTACAAAGCACCTTTTGAGAATGGTTTAACAGAGCATGAATACGACCATGTTTTATTGGGGAAGTATAACGAAGCTCCCAAAATAAATCTAGACGAAGTGGCAGATTGGAAATGGATGTCATTAGAAACAGTTAAAGCTGATATTGCTTTGCACCCCGAGCTATATACGGAATGGTTTAAGGTTATTTTTGATAAGTTTTATACGCATATTAATATAGCCTAAATGGAAGTCACTGTTAGCAGAAAGGCACATTTTAATGCAGCGCACCGGTTGTATAGGAAAGATTGGAGCGATGAAAAAAACAATGCGGTTTTTGGTAAATGCAATAACCCTAGTTTTCATGGACATAATTACGAGTTGATAGTGAGTGTTACAGGTGAGATTGATCCAGAAACAGGTTATGTTATTGATGTGAAAATCCTTAAGGATTTAATTAAAACAGAAGTTGAGGATGCTTTCGACCATAAGAATTTGAATCTTGATGTCTTAGATTTTAAAGATTTGAACCCAACGGCAGAGAACATAGCTGTTGTAATCTATAATAAGATAAAGCCATATTTGGCTTCTCATTTAAAATTGGAAATCACACTTTTTGAGACACCTCGCAATTTTGTGAGCTATTCAGGTAACTAAATGAAGATAAACTATAACTATGGAGAATAAATTATACCCCATCAAGTTCACACCCATTTTGAAGGATAAAATTTGGGGAGGGCAAAAATTAAAAACAATACTAAATAAAAATAGTGATTTACCAAATATAGGTGAGAGTTGGGAAATAAGTGATGTTGAAGGTGATACATCAATTGTGTCTAATGGAGGTTTAACAGGAAAATCATTAAAAGACCTTTTAGAAACCTTTAAATCAGACTTGGTTGGTGAGAAAAACTATAAACAGTTTGGGAATAAATTCCCGCTGCTTATTAAATTCATTGATGCCAGAGAAGACCTGTCTATTCAATTGCACCCTAACGATGAGTTAGCTGCCAAACGACACAATTCCTTTGGAAAGACGGAGATGTGGTATACCATGCAAGCCGATGAAGGTGCTAACCTAATTGTAGGGTTTAACCAGAAAATGACTAGGGAAACGTATTTGGAGCATTTAGAGAACAAAACTCTTACCGATATTTTGAATTTCGATAAGGTGAAGGCCGGTGATACTTATTTTATAGAAGTAGGAAGAGTACATGCAATAGGTGCAGGTGTTATGGTAGCCGAGATACAGCAAACAAGTGATATTACATATAGGGTTTACGATTGGGATAGGGTAGATGACCAGGGAAATGAAAGAGAACTGCATAATGATTTGGCTATTGACGCATTTGACTTTGATATGCCAGATAATTTTAGAGTAACCTATGCTAAAGAAGAAAATAAATCTAACCAAATGGTTAGTTGCCCTTATTTTAATACCAGTTACCTTGAAGTTACTGGGACACTAAATAAGGCTAATAATTATGATTCTTTCATGATTTACATGTGTGTAGACGGAGAAGCCGAAATAAAGACGGCTACGGTTACAGAGGTTTTAAGGAAAGGAGAGACTGTACTATTACCTGCAGCTGTTAAAGATTTTGAGATTACAGCTAAATATGCTAAACTATTAGAAGTATATGTTTAATTGAAAATCCCAAGTATAATACTTGGGATTTTATTTAACAAGCCCTTTTGCTATCCTGATAGGTCTTTCCCTTTAAAGGAAAACCAAAAAGAGCACTACAAATTGTTTCATGTCGGTTCGAGGCCTTTTTTGCCTTGGTCACAATTATATTTACTAGATAGCCATTGGTGTCTTGCCTGACTAATTGTGCCTGAATGGTTAATTTGTCGTTTACAAAGGCATTTTTGTGCATTCTAAATTTGTAGTCTGTAAATTCAGGAATGTCTTGCAAATAAAATCCTTTAATTGGAGTTGATGCGACTTTTTTTATTTTGTCGTATAGAATGTTTGGAAGTAAAAAACCGTTAGCGTTACTGGCGTTTTTTGTTACTGTGTAAGGAATGTTTATGTGGGTAAGTGTATTCATTGCTTTAAAGTTTAAGGGTATAGTAATAAAGGAGTGAGTCGGTAATTGTGATACGTGCTAAATAAGACGTTATTACAAATGGCTAAGCGGGTTAATTGTTGTAGTTTTTGGTTGATGGATTTCATTGTTTTCATGATTTTAAAATTTAAATGTTAAAAAAAAAGGTGCTTTTTAAAAAAGCACCTTTACTGTTTATAGTTGTAATAATTGTTTACGTTTATTCAAGATGCATAGGAGGGTGTTTCATTTTTAACACAACAATAGCTGCTGTTTTACATTGTTGTAAAAAACGGCTGGAACTCTTCTTGTATGATACTCTTAATGCATTCATAGGTGTAAAACTAGGAATTAATTTTTTATTTAGCTAATATTTAAAATAATTATACCTAATTATATTTAGGATTAATGTAATTTTGTCCCAAATAAATAATTTAGTTATGGCAAATAAAAGAGACCTTAAGAAAGACATCAATTATGTATTAGGCGATATTATTGAGGCAGTATATGTTTGGGAATATGCAAATACAGATAAAGATACTAAGGAAAGTTCGGCAATAATAGATGAAGCTATTGAAGTTTTTGATGATTTAATTGCTAAAGTTAACAATAGAAGTGTTGAGGATAAAAAAGCTCATTTTAAAGCAATTAATAATGAACTTGAAGCTAAAGGAAAAGCGTTAATTGAAAAGGTTAACAAATTAGGTTAATTTTTTCGGAAAGTTTTTTTGCAAATATTGTTTTTCATTTTATATTTGCGCCCGATTAAAGTGCCGATGTAGCTCAGCTGGCTAGAGCAGCTGATTTGTAATCAGCAGGTCGTGGGTTCGAGTCCCTCCATCGGCTCTAAAGAATAAAGGAAGTCCAGTTAAAGATTAACTGGGCTTTTTTTATGTAAAAAAATGACCCTTCATCATTATATTTATAAAAAACAAAGGCACCTAAAAAAATAAACTCAGGTGCCTTTTTTTGTATAGAGAAAAACTAATATAGTTTGTGGGTAGATTATTTTATTTACCCTTTATAGCATCAATGTAGGATTGTAATTCTTGTCCATATTTAGAAGCTTTTATTTTTGGTGTTAAAGAGTTGTTGATTGTATCAAGAAAATTGATTTTTGCATCATAAATTTCCGTAAGAGCCAAATAGGGGGCTACTTCACTGTTGCTATTATTAATGGCGAAGTTTACAGTATATAAATATTTGCGCTTTGTGAGACCGTTGAATAGGCTGCTTAAATCACTAATTTTACTGGAATCTCCATTTTTTTGAGCTTCTAGGTTTTCTTTTATTAAATCTAGATTTTTACTATTTAATCGAGCTATAATCGCTTGGTATTCTTCTAGAGTTTCCTGTTGGCTACATCCTTTAATTTTAGCATCGTAATTAAAATTTTTCAATGTTGTATTGATTTCAGTGATGCCTTTATCGGCAAAAAAGGCAATACGGTTGTCTTCGCTACTGTTTTTGTCTAAGTATAAAAAGAATATCTCGGGGGATTCTATTGTACTGTGTAATTCAAATGCTGGATTACCATTAATTTGAAGCGAATCGATTGTTATAAGAGTAGAATCTTGTACTTTTTTTAGATATACTGTTCCTTTTTTCAATCCTTTTATGTTGACTTTAACGGTTAAGTCGTGTTGAGTTTTGGAACATGATGCAATAACAATTATTGCGAATGCTAATATTAATTTTTTCATATTCAATGCTACTTTTTAAGAACGCAAATATGCTAATAAAAATTGAGAATTATCCAGTTGCCGAGGCTAATTCCATTAAAATGGTACAAGCTATTGCAGAAATAGTTCCTATGGCGTATCCAAATACGGCAAGCAACACGCCTACAGTTGCTAATGAAGGGTGGAAGGCAGCAGCTACTATAGGGGCTGAAGCTGCACCTCCAACATTGGCCTGACTGCCTACAGCTAAAAAGAAATAGGGGGCTTTAATAAGCTTGGCTATTAAAATTAGAAGTCCTGCATGAATACTCATCCAAACAATTCCTATAGCAATTAATCCTACATTGTCAAAAATAAGCTTTAAATCCATTTTCATTCCTATGGATGCTACCAATATGTATATAAATATACTACCAATTTTACTGGCTCCGGCACCTTCATAATTTCTTGCTTTAGTATAAGACAGCAATATTGCAATTACTGTGGCAATACTTATCATCCAAAAGAAACCTGATTCAAGGAAAGTGAATATATTTCTGGTTGTAGCGTTTTCAATTGATGCAACAGTTTCACTAAATAGAGGGGTAAGATAACCTGAAAATAGATGTGCTATACTTACAGCTCCAAAGGCTATGGATAACATAATCATATAATCTGCCAATGAAGGGTTTTTTTTGATACTTTCAGTGAATGATGAAACCTTTTCTTTTAAATTTTCAATAGATTCGGTGTTCGCTTTTAGCCATTTGTTAATGTTGTGCCGCTTTCCAATGCCTATCAACAAAATAGCCATCCAGATATTTGCCACAACAATATCTACGAATACCATTCCGCCATAAAGTTTTTGGTTGTAACCGTATATTTCTAGCATTGCTGTTTGATTGGCGCCTCCTCCAATCCAGCTTCCTGCTAAAGTAGATAAACCTCTCCAAACGGCATCGGGACCAACCCCTCCAACTGTTTCGGGAGAGAATATTGAAATTAAAAGAATGGCTAATGGGCCTCCTATTACAATCCCTATGGTACCAGTGAAGAACATAATTAATGCCTTCCAACCTAAGTTGAACACAGCTTTTAGGTCAATACTTAAAGTCATTAATACAAGAGCTGCAGGTAGTAAAAATCGACTAGTAATAAAATAGATGTTGGTTTTGTGCTTTACTATTTCGTTAGATTCATTTAAGGTATCCCATTCTGGAGCAATAAGCCCCAACGATGTTAAAATAGCTGGAACCATATAAGCCATAAAAAGCCCTGGAACTACTTTGTAGAATTTATACCAAAAACCAGAAGGTCTGGATTCGGTATAAAATACAAAGCCAAGAGAAAGCATTAAGAGTCCAAAAACAATAGTGTCGTTAGTAAACAGAGGAGTGTTTTCCATAATTATGCGCTGGTTTTCTAAAAAGTTTAAACGAGTTTATAATAATATTGTGTTTTTTATAACAACAAATTTAATTTTTTTTGAACGGTACGCTCGGGATGTTGTAGTTATAAAAATAAATTTCACAATTATTATGACTTTGGTATAGGTTTTGGTAATAACTTAGATAGCAATCAGAAATGCTCAAAACTGGAATTTTTCCATGTATTTTTCTTGAAATCGATTTTTTTTGAATTTTTTCAAAAAAAATAATTTAAATATCAAGTTTGGCACAATGATTGATGATTATAAAATATTGCATTCAGTAATTGGTTTATTGAGTGGTTACTTTAAATCTAAGAATGCAATTTCATATTTTTGGTTGGTTAGTTAGTAAAAAGCACCCTTTTGGGTGCTTTTTTTGTTTGTTATCCTGGGCAATAGCATTTGTTGCCCTTAAATAAATTTGAAAAGAACCCTTTAATCTCGCCTTCTTCCGTTCTAAATAAATAAACATTTAAGCTTAAGCTAATCTGAGAAGGAGTATAGGGCCATATATCGGCAATGTTTATGCCGTAAGCCGAATTATGAAAATCTTGATAGTTGTCGCCATGCTCGCCTTGAGTTTCTTTTATTCCGAGTTCGTAGCGTAAGTCTACACCAACATATTTAAACTCAGCTTGAATGCCAAAATGTATGTTTGTAACTGTTTTTTCGTAAATAATAGGGGATCTTCCAGCTATATTATTTGCGCCTTCAATTGTCATATCTTTAAAAAAGTTAATGCTTGGTCCTGTATAAATTGAAATAGGGTCAAATACTTTATAACCTATTAATAAAGGAACATTAATTTTAGAAGCGTTCCATTTAGACGTTTTAATAGGAAAATTGTAGTTGTTCTTGTGGGTCGCAAAATTTAGTTCAGGACGAAAAAATAAATTATTAAATGCAATATTTAAAAATGCGCCGAATTGTGTTCCTAATTCTTTATTGGGAGAAAAGGTTTCATCTGGCTTACCAATTTGAATAGATCCTCCTCTGGAATTTATATCTCCAATGTTGTAATAATTAAAGCCTCCTTTTATGCCAAAAGCATATTCCTGTGCGTTAGCATAAAGACAAATAAGTAAGTAGAGCGCTAGAAGTAGGTGCTTTTTCATTTTCATTACATATAGATTTGTGTCTTTTAAATGTATGAATATGAATTGCTTATAGTGTAATTTTATCGTTGAGAATAGGGCTTTTTTCGATTAGTTTCATTTTATGGGTACATTTATTCGCGTTTTTTAACAAAATGAAACCAAGACGATTAAAATAATCATTAAGCACTCAGAAAAATGATTATTTTGACCGTTTAACGTTGCGGTGGTCATTGAAAATTAACAAAAAAGACATGAGCAACAAAGCTTAAAGTTGATTGATTTGTCCACTTTTTAGATATTAAAATTAGTTTATAAAGTCCGTAATAGCTTCAATAAGTTTAGGGGATAACATCCTAAACGATTCATTGTAGGATTTTGAGTTTTCCAAATCATCACCCTCAATAGGAACCAAAACATGATTCATTTTGTCGATGATCACTAAGGAAGCATTGTTGGATGCTTCATTAAGAATAGTTGCTTCTTCTGCTGGTACTTGTAAATCTTTGGTGCCGTTAATAATTAAAATAGGAAGCTGTAAATTTTTAATTTCTTCCTTAGGATCATATTTCATCCAATTGGCCATAAAACCTTGAATGTCTTTATTGAATATAGATGCTAAGGCAACAGGGTAATCTTCAGTGGTTTTTCCCTCACTTAAGGTTTGAAAAACCTTTTTGGCATCTTCAGTAAACATTGGAGCTGTCTTTTCCAATTGTTCTATAATTACTTTATCAATACTTTGTCCAGCACCAGCAATCGATATAAAACCGTCGGCTCTGTTTTTAGCAGCTAGCATTCCCACTAAACTACCTTGACTATGACCGACTATGTATATTTTATTGAATTGTTTTGTAGATTTAAAATAGTCAATTACAGAAACAGCATCCGTAACAAAATCATCAAACACGATATTTTTATCAATAATACCTTGTCTTATTTGCTTAACAACGCGTTTATCGTATCTAAAAGTTGCAATATTGTTATTCGAAATGCTTTCGGCTAATTTTTTAAGTGCATTATTTTTTAGTAGGTTTTGATTGCCATTTCTATCGGTAGGGCCAGAACCACCAATTATTATAGCTAGATTGGGCTTTTCTATACCAGAAGGTAGTATAAGAGTACCGTCTATAAACCTATTTATAGATAGGTTCTGCTCAGAGGCTTGTTTTTCTTGTGCATTGAGTAATTGAAGGCTTGTAAATAAGAATAAAAGCAATTTAAGTTTCATTTGTTTCTAGATTTTAAACAATACAATAATATAATATAAGTAGCTTAAAATTTAATAAATGAGACTAATTTTCTATTAGTGGTAGCCAATTTTGTTTTTCTTAGTTCGTGTATTTCATCGATAATTTTAAATATTTCAACCTTAAATGTTAAAAAAATGTGTATTTCATCGATTTTATATGTTTTTTGTCGTCATGTTTGTTTTATAATTATATCTTTGACGTGTACTAAATAACATACTTTTTAGTTCAATGGATTAATTAATTAATATTTGCATTATGTTGTTGATGTAGAGACCCTAAATCTAACTTCGTAATAAAAAGCAAATTAAAGAAAGCCGAGTTTGAGGGAACTCGGTTTTTTTGTTGCCTATTTTTGAGCGAAAATAAATTTATATACCTTAGCTTATCATTTAGTTTATATGGCTAAATGTTTAAGATTAAACGAATGAAAGTTTTTTTGAAATATCTTATTTTGTTCTACTCGGTAATTGCATTTGGACAATTACCTGAAGGGTTTGTATACGTTCAGGATGTAATTCCAAATATAAAAGTGGAATTGCGTTACCATACTTCAAATAACTTTGTGGGTAGGCCAATAGAAGGCTACCAATCAAATAAGCTCATATTGACTGAGGCAGCTGCTTTGGCATTGAAGCAAGTTCAGGATGAATTGGAAAAACAAAACTTATGTTTATATGTGTTTGATGGTTATAGGCCGCAGCAGGCAGTTAATCATTTTATAGAATGGGCAAAAGCACTAAGCGATACAATAAATAAACAACGCTTTTATCCAAATGTAAAGAAGCGCTATTTGTTTAAAGAAGAATATATAGCAACACGTTCGGGACATAGCAAGGGCAGTACTGTTGATTTAACTATTTTAGATGGCGCTACCAATAAGCTCTTGGATATGGGCAGTCCATATGACTTTTTTGGTAAAGAATCATGGGTTGATTATCAGGGGCTTACTGGAGCTCAAAGGAGTAATAGGCAACTTTTGCAAACCATTATGCTTAAATATGGATTTAGAAATTACCATAAAGAATGGTGGCATTTTACGTTACGAGGAGAGCCTTATCCAAAAACGTATTTTGATTTTCCTATAGAGTAAAAACAGCTCTGATTTCTTAAAACAATGCTTTTAGCTTGACTATTAATTTAATACCATCGTTTCTTTTTCTTTTTTGAAGCGACACTTTTTCTGCCTTTTTTGTGTTTACTACCCGTTTTTTTAGATTTATGAATTGCTGGTTTTGCTTTTGGATCTAAAGGGTAAGGATGATTTTCTTCAATAGGGATTTGTGCATTGATGAGTTGTTCTATGCTTTTTACGTAAGTTTTTTCGTCTGCAGAACAAAATGAGTATGATAAACCAGTATTATTGGCTCTGCCAGTCCTACCAATACGATGTACGTATGTTTCGGGTATGTTAGGTAAATCGAAGTTAATAACAGCATCTAATTCGTTTATGTCTATTCCGCGAGCAGCAACATCGGTGGCAATTAATATATTTACATGGCCATTTTTAAATTCGTTTAAAGCATTTTGTCTAGCAGTTTGCGATTTGTCTCCGTGGATGCTATCCGCTTTATAACCATTTTTAAGAAGTGTTTTTTCAAGTTTATCTACGCCAAACTTTGTGCGCCTAAAAATAAGGATGCTGCCTTTTATGTTGTTTCTTAGTAAATGTAAGCAAAGCTCTATTTTGTTCCGTTTTGGGACATAATATAGTAATTGGCTTATATTTTTAGAGGCTGAAGCGCTGGGGTTAATTTCAATACGTTCTGGAGAGTTTAAGATGTTATTTGCTAATTGCTCTACTTTATAGGGTATGGTTGCAGAGAAAAGTAGTGTTTGTTTGCCGTTGGGGCATAGACGTTCAATTTTTTTAACATCATCTATAAAGCCCATATCTAGCATTAAGTCGGCTTCGTCGAGTACAAGGGTTTCGATATAATCTAAATTTATGATGTCCTGTTTGTGCAAATCTAGTAGTCGTCCAGGGGTAGCAATTAAAATATCGACACCCTTTTTTAATATGTCCTTTTGTGGTTCAATTGAAGTGCCTCCAAAAACAACAGTCGTTCTTAAATTGGTATATGTGCCATATTTATTAAAGTCTTCATTTATTTGAACGGCTAGCTCACGAGTTGGGCTAACAACTAAAGTTCTTATTTTTTTTCCTCTTTTTAAAGCATCTTGTTTGTCAAAAAGTAATTGTAGAATGGGTAGGGCAAAGGCGGCCGTTTTACCGGTTCCTGTTTGAGCGGAAACAATTAAATCCTTTTTTTTTAGAATTAGTGGGATCGCTTTATTTTGAACTAGCGTAGGATCGTTATAGCCAATCTCGGCAACAGCCTTTAAGATAGGCTTATTTAGTAGTAAGTCTTTAAATGACATTCTTTTTTTGACAAAGATAGTTTATTTAGGCTAGTACTTTACTTAATTTAATGGCATTCCAAGTATGGTCAATACGAAGTAACTTTATAGGTTTGAGTCTGTAGTCTCCCAAGAAATCCCAATCAAATTCCAAATGAAGTTTAGAGAGCTCGCTAATTGATGTAATTTTTGGGTAAAATACCCATACTATTGCACTGTCCAATAATCTAGGAAATAAGGTGAGCATTTGGTTTATAAATTCTTCCTTAGTATTTACAAAAACCAGTGCGCAATTAACACACGAAGTGGTTACTAAAGATTCGAAGTAATTTATACCATCAAAAGAATCGTTAAAAGCTTCCGGTTTGTTTAAAATATAAACATCATCGTTGTCTTCTAATTCTAATTTTATAGTTAGTAAGCTCATAAAATAAAGATACAAAAAAAACGTATTGTTAAAAAGTAAGGAAAGTTGTTTTATAACTTAAATTGCCTATTGTTCTTAAAACAATTAGTTTATTTTTGTAGAAATGAAGAATTTGCTTAACGACTATTTGCCGAAATTGGCATTGCCAAAAGTTTTAAAACTTTTAGAAAATGAGCAATTAACTGTTAAAATAAAGGCAGAACGTAAAACACGCCACGGAGATTATAAGCGTTTGTCTAACGGTAAACATCAAATTACAGTTAATTCGAATTTAAATGAATATCGGTTTTTGATAACGCTTATTCATGAAATTGCCCATTTTGAAGCATATGAAAATCACGGGCATTTTATTAAGCCACATGGAATTGAATGGAAACGGTGTTTTCAACATTTAATGTTGCCTTTTTTGAACCCAGACATATTCCCAATACAATTGCTTCCGCTTTTAGCGAATCATTTTAAAAACCCAAAAGCATCTAGTGATACAGATGTTCGTTTAGCACTGGCCTTAAAACAGTTTGACGAACCCAACGATAAGGCCTATGTTTTTGAGGTGCCTTTAGGTAGTGTTTTTAAAATATATAATGGCAGATTGTTTAAAAAAGGACACAAGCGTGTAAAACGTTATGAATGTGTAGAGGTTAATACAGGTAGGTTATACCTTTTTAATCCCAATGTGGAAGTTGAAATGATATAAAAATGGTAGAAGATAAATAAGAAATGAATAAAGACTATTATGCCATATTAATGGCAGGCGGTATTGGAACAAGGTTTTGGCCGGTTAGTACTAAAGAATTTCCTAAACAGTTTCACGATATGTTGGGGACGGGGGAGACACTTATCCAAAGAACATTTTGCCGGTTGTCTAAAATAGTTCCCAAGGAGCATATTTTTATTTTAACTAACGAAAACTATAGCGATTTGGTTTGCAAGCAGTTACCTGAGGTCACAAAAAGTCAATTGGTTTTAGAACCAGCCATGAGAAATACTGCTCCGTGTATTTTATATGCATCGTTAAAAATTCAAAAAGAAAACCCTAATGCTTTAATGGTTGTGGCACCTAGTGACCATTGGATTGAAAATGAACAGGCATTCATTACGAACGTTCAACAAGCTTTCGATTTTTGTTCAGCTAATGATGTCTTGATGACTTTAGGAATTCATCCTACATTTCCTAATACAGGATATGGTTATATTGAATATGATAAAGCAACGAAAGAAACCATAAAACCTGTTAGTCAGTTTAGAGAAAAACCAGATTATGAAACAGCTAAAAGTTTTATCGATCAAGGAAATTTCTTGTGGAATGCGGGTATCTTTATGTGGAGTGTGAAATCTATTGTAAAGGCTTTTCAAGATAATCAACCAGAACTATATGCCTTATTTGTAAGAGGAACAGAAGTGTATAATACGGACATGGAAGCTGAGTTTATAAATGAAAACTATGGTAAATCCGAAAATATTTCGATCGATTATGCTGTTATGGAAAAATCGGATAATGTTTATGTTATTACTGCTGAATTTGATTGGAATGATCTAGGAACCTGGGGTAGTCTATATGATAAACTTCCAAAGGACGGACATAATAATGCCATATTAAATGCCAGATCCTTAGCCGAAAATGCAGAGGGTAATATTGTTAGGACTAATAAAGATAAACTCGTTGTTGTTGATGGATTGAACGATTATATTATTGTTGATAAAGAAGATGTATTGCTTATTTATCCAAAAAATAAAGAACAGGATATTAAACAGATACTTCAAAGAGTAAAAAAAAAGTATGGAGATGATAGTTTGTAAGATTTAGATATGTAATAATGTAATTGTAAGTCTTTTACCTACTAGCTTTACAGATTAGGAATTTAAAACAATATTGTTGTATCTTTAAAATGCGAGTATATCATTAATCTATGGAAGAAAATAAATTCAATTTTTCAGAAGAGGAGTTAAAGAAGGAACAGACCATCGAAACTTCTAAAGAAACAATAAAAGAAGAGGCAAAAGGGCTTTTTCAAAGTATAAGGAACTTCTTAAATGAATTGCTTGATTTTAGGGACGATACAGACAGGGAAGCAACGATTCAAGCTATTAAAAATGATATCCCGTTTAAAGGAGCTACTGCATGGATTTTAATTTGTTCCATATTTGTTGCTTCTATAGGATTAAATGCTAATTCTACGGCAGTTGTAATTGGAGCGATGTTAATTTCTCCCCTAATGGGGCCTATTTTAGGTGTAGGGCTGTCTATTGCAATAAATGATATCGATACCCTTAAAAAATCATTGATAAACTTAGCTACAATGATTGCTTTGAGTTTATTGACGGCTTTTTTGTTTTTTTGGTTCTTTCCATTGAGTGATGTTACTTCCGAACTTTTGGGCAGGGTGAAACCAGACATACGTGATGTTTTAATCGCATTCTTTGGAGGTTTGGCTCTTATTATAGCGCGAACCAAAAAGGGAACGATTGCATCCGTTATTTTTGGAGTTGCTATTGCTACAGCTTTAATGCCCCCACTATGTACTGCTGGTTATGGGTTGGCCAAAGGAAACTTGGAGTACTTTTCTGGAGCCATGTATTTATTTACTATCAATACAATTTTTATAGCTATGGCTACTATTATTGTATTAAAAGTGTTGCGTTTCCCTATGCTTAAATATGTTAACTCTAAAAAGCGTCGGCGCTTGGCAAGGTTAGCTACTTTATTGGCAATTGTTGTTATGATCCCAGCTATCTGGACATTTTTAAATGTTTTAAATGAGAGTAATTTTAATAGAGATGCCAGTAGTTTTGTAAGTAATGAACTTAAGTCTTTGCCCCATGCAGATTATTTAAAGAGAAATGCTAGTTATAAATACGATAGAAAAGGGAGCTCTGTAATCGAGCTTAATACGTTTGGCTTAGAAGAAATACCTGAGTCTACTATAGCTATATTACAGGATAGAATGAAAGATTATAGTGCTTTAGGTGATTGTAAGTTGGTGATTAATCAAAATCGATCTAAGTTAAATAACTTTAGGTATATGGAAGAACTACGCACACGTGATTCTTTAGATTTGCTGTCGCAGACACAAAAAATAAACTTTTTAGAAAACAAGGTAAAGCAATTAACAAAATTAGAGAAAAACTATATAGCATTCGATCAGTTGGCAAAAGAGGTAGAGATTAATTACGAAACTATCGAACAGATATCTTATGCCAATGTAATAAACTCAAATTTTAAAAAAATGGATACCCTATCTGTTTTTTCAATTAAATGGGTCGATTCTTTATCTAACGAATCCATTAGAAAAAAGGACGTAGAAAAGTTAGAGAAGTGGCTAAGGTTAAAACTGGATTTAGATACCTTGGTCGTGAAACGTGTTAATTAACTATTGGTTTTCTTCCAAATACATCTTTCTAACTTTCTTAAATAAATTAGAAGAGTAAACAAAATTTGTTACAGCTTCGTTATCGGTTCTGAATATCGTTTGATTGGATCCCTCCCAAGCTTTTAATCCATCTTTTAAAAAAACTATTTTTTCTCCTATTTCCATAACAGAGTTCATGTCGTGGGAATTAATAACAGTAGTTATTTGATACTCATCTGTAATTTCCTGGATAAGATTGTCTATAACAATAGCGGTTTTTGGATCAAGTCCAGAGTTGGGTTCATCACAAAATAAATATTTAGGGTTGTTAACAATGGCTCTTGCTATGGCCACACGCTTTTGCATACCCCCAGAAGCTTCACTGGGCATTTTGTGATGCGCATTGTCCAAATTAACACGCTTTAAAACAAAATCAACCCGGTCTTGCATTTCACTTTTACTTTGTTTGGTGAACATTTGCAAAGGGAACATAACATTTTCTGCAATGGTCATAGAATCAAATAAAGCACTTCCTTGAAAAACCATGCCTATTTTAGAACGTAAATTACGTTTTTGATCCTCGGTCAATTCGGAAAAGATCTCTCCATCATAGGAGATGGAGCCTTCTTCATAATTAAATAATCCTAAGAGACATTTAAGAAAAACAGTTTTTCCTGAGCCACTTTGTCCAATAATAAGATTGGTTTTCCCCTTTTCGAAAGTTGTGCTAATACCTTTTAACACTTCAGCTTCACCAAACGATTTATGTAAATTCTTAACCTCTATCATTAGCCTAACAACATTCCTGTTAATATATAATTAAGTAAAATAATAACCACACTTGTCCACACAAAAGACGTGGTACTGGCCTTACCAACTTCTAGGGCACCACCTTTCATATAAAACCCATGAAAGGAAGGTATGGTTGCTAAAACAAATGCAAACACAAATGTTTTAATAAACGAATAGATAACATGAAAGGTATCAAAGTCTGTTTGTAGACCAAGTATATAATTTTCTAGTGAAGTATATCCTCCAAAAACACAAGCAGCCATACCTCCTAGAATCCCTAAAAACATGCCAATTGCTATAGCAAAAGGATACAGCATTAAAGCAATTGTTTTTGGAAATACAAGATAATTTAAAGAGTTAATCCCCATCACTTCTAAAGCGTCTATTTGTTCTGTAACACGCATTGTGCCTATACTAGAGGTGATAAAGGAGCCTACTTTTCCAGCCATGATAATAGAGGTAAAGGTCGGGGCAAACTCCAATATAACAGATTGCCTTGTGGCAAACCCAACCAAGTATTTAGGGATTAATGGGTTGTCAATATTTAAAGCCGTTTGTATGGTAATAACACCTCCAACAAAAAATGAAATAAAGGCTATGATGCCTAAAGAGCCAATTATCAAATCGTTAATGTCCTTAAAGATCAATGTTCGCATAACCGACCATTTGGTAGGCTTGCGAAACATCTCGGCAATCATTAAAAAATAAGAACCAATGTTATATAGGTATGTCATACTTTAATTTGTTGGTGCTAAAGTAAAAAAACTAAAAGCATTTTAAATTAAAATTCGATTATGATATCCAAAAAAATGTATTTTTGGCGGCAAAACCAATAATCATGTTAAAAAATATTGTATCACTAGCAATGTTGTTGCTAATAGGGACAATTTCTAAAGCTCAAGAAGATAAGCTTAATTTCGAAACAAAGGAAGCTTCATTAATTAATGAAAGCCCAAAACTAATTGTGGGTATTGTAGTTGACCAAATGCGGTATGATTATTTAACTCGTTTTTATAATAAGTATGGAGAAGGCGGCTTTAAGCGCATGATGAAAGAAGGGTTTAACTGTAAGAACAATCATTATAACTATGTACCAACCTATACAGGGCCAGGTCATACCTCAATATACACGGGAACAACCCCTAAGTATCACGGTATTATTGCAAATGATTGGTATGACAAAGAAATTAAGGATATGGTATATTGTGCGGGTGATGAAGCTGTTCAACCAGTAGGAACCTTAGATAAGGCAGGGAAGATGTCACCTCACAGAATGAAAACTACCACATTTGCCGATGAGAACAGGTTGTTTACACAAATGCGGGGGAAGACTATTGGAATTTCAATTAAAGATCGTGGTGCGATCTTACCTGCTGGACATACAGCAAATGCAGCATATTGGTTTCATGGAAAAAATGAAGGACATTGGATATCAAGTACGCATTATATGGATGAATTACCCAAATGGGTAAATGATTTTAATGCGTCTGGTACAGTGAAATCTTATTTAAAAGTTTGGAACACGGTTTACGATATTAATGATTATGTAGAGAGTGGCAGTGATTTAAATACCTTTGAAGGCGGTTTTAAAGGTAAGAAGACAGCAACGTTCCCTTACGAACTTGCCAAATTAAGTGACCAAAATGGAGGTTTTGATATTCTTAAATCTACACCATACGGTAATAGTTTAACGGCAGATTTTGCCATAGCAGCAATTAGTGGTGAAGCATTGGGAGAAGATGATATAACCGATGTGTTGGCTGTTAGTTTTTCTTGTACGGATTACGTAGGACACAATTTTGGGGTTAATTCTAAAGAGGTAGAAGATACGTATATACGTTTAGATAAAGATTTGGAAAGGCTATTCAATAATCTAGATAAAAATGTTGGTAAAAATAATTATACCGTTTTCTTAACGGCCGATCATGGAGCTGTTGATGTGCCAGCTTATCTGCAAAGTGTTAAAATTCCAGCAGGTTACTTGAATAATTCTAAAACTAGAAAAGTGTTCGATGCCTTTATGGAGGAGTCATATGGAAGTAAGGATTTAGTTGAGAATATTAGTAATAATCAAATATTTTTAAATAGAGAAAAAATAAAAGCTTTGGGCTTAAATTTAAATGATGTACAAGAAGCTATTGTAAACGAAGTTCTTGCTTATGCTAACATCGATAAAGCGTACAGTGCAACTACAATGAGTTCCGCATCATTTGAAACAGGAGTAGAAAGTTTTGTGCAGAAGGGATTTAACCAAAAACGATCAGGAGATATCATTATGGTACCAGACCCAGCACATATTTCATATGGAAAAACAGGCTCTTCACACGGAAGTAGTTTGAATTATGATACACATGTGCCTCTTTTATTTTTTGGAAAAGGGATTAAACATGGACATACCTTACAAAGAACAGATATTACAGATATTGCTCCAACCATGTCTGCGTTATTAGGAACAAGTTTCCCTAATGGAGCCATTGGTAAACCTTTGGAGTTTGTTTTAGAATAATAATTTGAATAAAAGAGAAGTATACGCCATATTAACAGCCTTAATTTTTTTAGGGGTTTATGTATATGAGTATTCTTTAAATGAAGAAGAAAAGGCAACGGTAGTTTCAGAGGGACAAGTTGTAAAGGCACATACTAAAGAATATTTGCTTCCCACGAGCACTACAGGGCAGGTTGTACATCATGAAGGCTATTCTTTATCATATAGCGAGCCTCATGAACAACCAGAATGGGTGGCTTATCAATTAAAGAAGTCTGATTTGTCGAAAGCAAATTATAAACGTCCTTATTTTGAAATTGATAAAGCAGTAAAGACAGGAGCGGCCCATTGGAATAACTACAAGAATTCCGGTTACGATCGGGGCCATTTATGTCCGGCTGGAGACCGACGTCATAGCTTGTCGGCTTATAAAGAAACCTTTTTAACCAGTAATATTTCACCTCAGGAACATACTTTTAATTCTGGTATCTGGAACAATTTAGAGCAACAAGTTAGGTATTGGGCTAAACAATATAACGGTGTTTTTGTCATTACTGGTGGCGTTTTGGAAGAAGGATTAAAATCCATTGGAAAAGAACAGGTTTCTGTTCCCGATTATTTTTTTAAAGTGCTTTTGTCAACTCAAAATGGGAAAACCAACATGATTGCTTTTTTAGTGCCCCATAAAAATTCCGACAGACCATTGTATGAATTTGTTGTGTCTGTAGACGAAGTTGAAAAGTTAACAGGTATAGATTTCTTTTCTAAACTTAAAGATGAAATTGAGTACAAATTGGAGGCATCAAACAATAGCAGTACATGGGACTTTTACGACTGACCGATTTTTTTTGTACCTGATGCCGTAGATAGTAACTATTCTATTGGTTTTTTGTATATTATTTGATCTTATTAAATTATAAATCAAATAGTTATGAAGGAAAAGGTACACGGTGATTCCCCAAGTCGATGTTTTGTAATTATTAAAACCCAGATACTTCTTTTTGCTTTAATGGTTTTAAGCATGGGGTTTGTAACAGCTCAAAATGAGCATGCCAATGAAAATGCCACTGTAGATGGCGGTTGGGTAAGTACTATGGATAACACAAGCATTTGTCTGGGTGATGAAAATCCAGACATAATTAATGCTGTTGTTGAGGGGGCTTCCGGACGAGTAAAACAATGGATTGTAACAGATACAGATGAAAATATTCTGGATTTACCAGAAAGTGTAATCATAGATTTTAGTACATTCGAACCAGGAGATTACAGAATATACCATTTGTCTTATAATGGTATAAAACCCTTATGGCATAAACATGTGAAAAATTTGTCTGATCTTCTCGGAAGGTACCATGTCTCTCATAATTATATCGATGTCCTTGTGCAACAAAAACCTACAGGTGGTACATTGGAAGGCGGGCCATTTGAATTTTGTGTAGGTGATGGCGAAGCAGATCACATACCTGAAGGAGCTATTACACTTTCTGGAAATATGGGGGCTAATTCACAATGGGTAGTAACAAACGCTGATGGATCGGAAATTCTTGGATTACCACCTAATAGTTATACAGAAGTTAACTTTGACGAAGCGCCTGCTGGCACTTGCTTGGTATGGCATTTAATGTATGAGGATGGTATTAGTGGTTTGGAGGTAGGCAATAATCCTGCAGATCTGATAGGGTGTTTTGAGTTTTCAGATTTTGTTACCGTAATTAGAAAACATACAGAAGGAGGAACCTTAGAAGGCGGGCCGTTTGAATTTTGTGTTGGTGATGGTGAGGCAGATCACATACCAGAAGGCGCAATTACATTAACGGGAAATGAAGGGGCTTCTTCGCAATGGGTAGTTACCAATGAAGACGGTACCGTTATACTTGGATTGCCGCCCAACAGTTATTCTGAAGTAAATTTTGATGAAGCACCAGCGGGTACATGTTTGGTATGGCATTTAAGCTATGAGTGGGAATTAGAAGGACTAGAAGTAGATGGATTGGTTGCAGATATAATGGGGTGTTTTAGTTTGTCTAATGCCGTAGAGGTTATTAGACACCAACCAGATGGGGGAACCATAACAGGTGGGCCGTTCGAGTTTACTGTAGGGGATGAAGTAGCAGATAATATAGCGACAGATTCCATTAGTCTTGCTGATAATGTTGGAAGCATGTCGAAATGGGTGTTCACCGATAAAAATGCTGAGAAAATATTAATATTAGCTGACGATTATACCGAACCGGACTTTGACGAGACAGAGGCCGATACCTGTTTAGTGTGGCATTTAAGCTATGAAGAAGGTATAGTAGGCTTGGTACAAGATAGCTTAGTTATGAATCTGGAAGGATGTTATGACTTTTCCAACGCCTTAGAAATCATTAAAACAGAAAGTTCTAGTACAGGTAAAATTGCATTATATCCCAATCCATCTAAAAGTAGTGTTACTGTAGACTTGTCGAAATTCGTAAGCGGAAATACAAGTGTCAAGATATATAGCTTACAAAGAAACCTATTATTTAATGCTAACTATGGTAAAACAATTAAGAAAATTCCATTGCACACAAATGATTTGGAAAGCGGAATCTATTTTGTTAGTGTAACCAATATTAAAACGGGTATCAGGGCTGTTAAACGCCTGGTGGTAGAATAGTAGTAAATAGTTACTTAGAAGGTAAAAGGTTCAATTAATTTGGACCTTTTCTGTTTAACATCCCTTTCCATCTCAAGTTCCTGATAAAATCACCTTGCTCTTTAGAAACAAGAAAGTCTAGTTTGCTATGTTTGGCTTTAAAATAACCAGCCATGTAATCCTTAAACAGTTTTAAGCTATGCTTTTTGTAAGCTAACTTTATTGCAGAAATCAAAGTGATTAAAAAACCATAGCGCATTTTGTACATGGCTTCCCCTTGCATATGCTTAGATGCTTTATTGTAGCTAATGCCAGTAGGCTTTAGGTGTTTCACTTTTAAAGATGCATCTGTTAATATGTTCCAACCGTAAAATTTGGCAAGTAGCTCGTCTACAGTATCCCAGCCCATCGAAGGTTTTAATTTACCTATTTGAAGAAAGCACGATTTTCTATAGGCTTTAAGTGCGCCACGAATATGATCTTTACGGGTTAAATTTTCCAATTCCCAAGTATCATTCTTTTTAATATAACAAAAACCCGACGCCATTCCGAGTGTTTTGTCTCTGTTAAAATGGCTAGCCAGTTGTTCCAAATAGTTGTCGGGAAATATTAAATCGGCATCAAATTTACAGATTACATCATAATGATCATCTAAAACTTCATAACCTTTATAAAATGCATTTATGATTTTTGAACCGGGCAAGTGCTCGTTAGACGATTTGGAGTTTACTAATGTAATATAAGGGTGTTTGGTAGAATAGCCTTCAATAATATCTTCAGTGTTATCCGTTGAATTATCGTTAACCACAACAACTCGTTTTGGTAACAAGGTTTGTTTTACCAAAGAACCTAAAGTAAGTCCTATGGAATTCTGCTCGTTATGCGCTGGGATGATGATGTAGAAGTTCATGTCGAATTGTTATTTGCTAATTTTTTCAGCATAAACAATATAATACCTTGGAGTAAACCACCTTAAAATAGGGCGGATGCCTATTTTCTTGGTTGGGTTCGTCCATTTTTTACGATCTATGATTTTCCAACCTGCTTTTTCTAATAACCAATCGAATTGCCAGTCCTCAAATTCGTGATAATGCCTGTCCAACATATCTGTTTTACTTCTATAAGCCGAAGAAAACCACAATTTAAGGGGGACACTAGCAACTAATTTATCTGTTTTAATGGATTTTAAGACTGTAAAGGGGGATAGTAAGTGCTCAAAAATTTCGAAAGCAGTAACAACAGAGGCATTAGAGTTTAATATGGTTGATGTATCTACATCCAAATCTTCTCCTTTGGTGTTTTCAACACAAAATCCATGTTGCTTCATGATTTCGGAAAAAGGGTTTTCTACACCTAGATCCAGAATGGTTTCTGAATTAGAAATATGTTTTTTAAGAAATTCTAGTGTATGCTTAAAACGTTTGTTAGGAAATGTTTTTTCGTACATTTTACATGTTCGCTAAAGCGGTTAAATTAATATTTGTAAACGATCGCATTAATATGCATACCTGCACCAACGCTTGCAAATATAATAACATCCCCTTTTGTAAGACGATGATTTTCCAATTTATTGTTTTTTACTAAATCGAATAGGGTAGGAACCGTTGCAACCGAGCTATTGCCTAATGTTTGAATGCTCATAGGCATAACCCTTTCTGGGATGTCTGTTCTATACAGTCTGTAAAAACGTTTTAATATGGCTTCATCCATCTTTTCGTTTGCCTGATGGATAAAAATCTTTTTCACTTCCTTAATATTAACGCCACTATTATCCAAACAGGTTTTCATAGCCTTAGGTACATTGGTAAGAGCAAATTCGTAAATCTTGCGGCCATCCATTTTTATGTAGCGCGTATCTTTGCATTTATCTGGATTGTTCGATTTACCAAAGAACAAATAATAAGCTTCATCATAGGTAAAACTGGCTGTTTCATGAGCTAAAATGCCTCCTGTTTCTTCAGTAGCTTCAATAATAGTAGCACCTGCGCCATCAGAGAAAATCATTGAATCTCTATCATATTTATCAACAACCCTAGAAAGTGTTTCAGACCCAATCACTAGGCAACGTTTCGCCATACCAGATTTTATAAAGGCCTTAGCTTGAATTACGCCTTCTATCCAACCAGGGCAACCAAAAAGAATATCATAAGCTATACACTTAGGGTTTTTAATTCGTAAGCTATGTTTTACTCTGGCAGATAAACTAGGAAGAATATCACTTTGTATAGTACTGTGCTTTACGTCACCAAAATTATGGGCAACAATAATATAGTCTATCGTTTCTGGATCAATATCGGCATCGGTAATGGCTTTTTCAGCAGCAAAAAAAGCTAGGTCAGAAGCATTTAAATGGGGTTTTGCATAACGACGTTCAACAATGCCTGTAATAGCTTTGAACTTGTCTACAATAACTTCACTTGGTTGATTTATTATGGAACCATCGGTGTTGAGGAATTGACGTTGATGGAAGTTTTCGTTTTTCTCAATGGTATCAGGGATATAGCTTCCTGTCCCCGTAATTTTTATATTCATAAAAGAAGAATGCCTTTAATTGTGCTAATATAACAAATATAATAGCAATGTATTAAAGGCAAACTCTTTACTGTTCTATTTTACGATGTTCAAAAGCCTATAACGCTTCTGCATATTCCTCTATCGAAACGCACGAACATATTAAATTTCTGTCTCCATAAGCATCATCTACACGCCTAACAGAAGGCCAGAACTTATTTTCTTTTACGTAATCCAACGGAAAAGCTGCTGTTTCTCTTGTGTATGGATACTCCCAATTGTCTGCAGTTAACATGTCTAAAGTATGTGGCGCATTCTTTAAAACATTATTAGCGTTTTCTTTTGAAGCGTTGTCTATTTCTCTCTTAATAGAGATCATAGCATCACAAAAGCGATCGATCTCGGTTTTACTTTCACTTTCCGTAGGTTCGATCATTAAGGTGCCGGCTACCGGGAATGATACTGTTGGCGCATGGAATCCGTAGTCCATTAAACGTTTTGCTATATCTGAAACTTCAATGCCATTTGCTTTAAATGGTCGGCAATCTACAATCATTTCATGTGCAGCACGACCACGTTCACCTGAATATAAGGTATCAAAACTACCTTGTAAACGTTGCTTTATATAATTGGCGTTGAGTATAGCTATTTTAGTAGATTGTGTTAAGCCTTTGGCTCCTAACATTTTTATGTACCCATAAGAAATTAAGCATGCCAAAGCCGAACCGTATGGTGCTGCAGAAATAGCTGTAATAGCTTTTTCTCCACCAGTTTTAACCAGCGGATTACCAGGTAGGAACGGAACCAATTGTTTGGCAACACAAATGGGACCTACACCAGGGCCGCCACCACCATGTGGTATTGCAAAAGTCTTATGTAAGTTTAAATGGCATACATCTGCTCCAATATTCCCTGGGTTTGTTAAGCCTACTTGTGCGTTCATATTTGCACCATCCATGTATACTTGTCCGCCGTTGTCATGGATTATTTTTGTAATTTCTTTAATGGCCGATTCGTAAACACCGTGAGTGGATGGATAGGTTACCATTAAACAGGCAAGATTGTCCTTGTGGGCTATTGCTTTTTCACGTAAATCATCAACATCAATGTTTCCTTCAGAAGTCGATTTAGTTACGACAACTTTCATGCCTGCCATAACGGCACTTGCAGGGTTTGTTCCGTGAGCCGATGATGGGATTAAGCAAATATTTCTATGGTTGTCACCACGGGATTCGTGGTATGCCTTAATAACCATAAGGCCAGCAAATTCACCTTGAGCACCCGAGTTAGGTTGTAATGAAGTAGCAGCAAAACCTGTTATTTCAGTTAATTGGTCTTCTAGTTCTTTTAAAGCTGTTAAATAGCCTTTGGCTTGTTTAAGAGGCGCGAATGGATGAATGTTCCCCCATTTAAACCAACTTAAAGGTAACATCTCTGAAGCGGCATTCAGCTTCATTGTGCAAGAACCCAAAGAAATCATCGAATGGTTCAAGGACAAATCTTTGCGTTCAAGTTTTTTAATGTAACGCATCAACTCTGTTTCGGAATGATAAGTATTAAAAACAGGCTCCGTTAAGAAGCTTGTCGTACGTTGCAACGCTTCCGAAATATTGTTAGTTTCAAGGATTGAAGAAATGACAATTGTTTCTTTATTGGCAGCTTCAGCAAAAACGGATATTAGATAGTTGATATCCCTGATAGCAGTCGTTTCGTTTAAAGAAATAGTGACCGTTTCTTTATCTAGATAATTTAAGTTTACTTTCTTTTCTTTGGCAACTGCCTTTATTTTTTTTGCCTTCGTCTTAATTTGAAGCGTATCAAAATACGAAGTGTTTATTTGTGTATAGCCTAGTTGCTCTAAAGCTTTGGCTAATGTAGCAGTTTTGTTATGGACTTTATTGGCTATAAATTTTAAGCCCTTAGGGCCGTGATATACTGCGTACATACCTGCCATAACGGCCAAAAGCACCTGTGCTGTGCAGATGTTAGAAGTTGCTTTATCACGTTTAATATGTTGCTCACGTGTTTGTAAAGCCATTCGTAGGGCGCGGTTACCATTAGCATCTTTGGTTACACCAATGATACGTCCAGGGATATCTCTTTTGTAAGCCTCTTTAGTAGCAAAGAAAGCAGCGTGTGGGCCACCATAGCCCATTGGGATACCGAAACGCTGTGTTGTTCCAACAACTACATCTGCGCCAAATTTACCGGGTGCTTCTAGTTTTATCAGACTTAATATATCGGCAGCTACTGCCACTTTTATTTGAGAGGCATTGGCTTTTTCAATAAATGATTTGATGTCACTGATCTGTCCGTCTTTTCCAGGGTATTGAAGAATGGCTCCAAAAAAGTCGGAAGAGAATGCAAAGGTTTCTTCGTTACCAACAACAAGCTCAATACCAATTGGAGTTGCTCTTGTTTGAAGTAAGGAAAGGGTTTGTGGTAATATGTTTTCTGAAACAAAAAACTTATTGATGTTATCTTTCTTTTGCTGTCTTTCACGAACTGCAAACAATAAGCTCATGGCTTCAGCAGCTGCTGTACTTTCATCAAGAAGTGAAGCGTTTGCTATTTCCATTCCAGTAAGGTCTATTACCATTGTCTGGAAATTTAAAAGAGCTTCCAGTCGGCCTTGTGCTATTTCGGCTTGGTAAGGAGTATAGGCAGTATACCATCCTGGGTTTTCAAGGATATTTCGTTGAATGACTGCAGGTAAAATGGTAGGATGATAGCCTAAACCTATATACGTTTTATAAGCTTTATTCTTTTTAGATAGTTCATGAATATGAAGGAGGTACTCATGTTCGGTCATCGGATCATCCAGCTTTAATCCATTCTTTAAACGGATATCATCTGGGATGGTTTCGTAAATTAACTGATCTAATGAGTCAATACCTATGGTTTCTAACATAAGGTTTTGGTCTTCTTCATTGGGGCCAATATGACGTAAAGCAAAAGCGTTTGTATTCATTGCAAGTTTAGTTTTAACTAGTCGGCAAAATTACATAATTATTAATGTATTTTAATGCGTAAACGTGAAACTTTTTAACCATTTTAAGAGCTTATTAACACTTTGCTTATTTTTGTGGTATGAAGGTGTTTAGAGAGCTTTTTAATTTTTATATCAATAGTAGTATTCATGTAGCTCTATCCGTATATGCGCTGACTTGGATTACGTTGATTACATATGGTATTCCTTACGATGAAAATGTATTGTATTTTATCTTTTATGCATCGATTACGGGTTATAATTTTGTGAAGTATTTTGGACTGGCAAAATTCCATCATAGGCGTTTGGCTAATTGGCTAAAATGGATCCAGGTTTTTTCGTTATTTTGCTTTCTTTTTATGTGTTATTACGCTTTGCAATTACAAGCCATTACATTGGTGTATATTGCGGGCTTTGGAGTAATAACTTTTTTATACGCAATTCCCTTTTTGCCTAAACGGTATTTTTTTGATAGTAAACAAAATTTAAGAAGTATAGGAGGGTTAAAGGTTTATTTAATTGCTTTAGTTTGGGGAGGGGTAACGGTGCTCTTGCCTCTAATAAATAATGATTGCAGGATAGATGCAGGAGTTTTGTTAATGGTGGTTCAGCGGTTTGTTTTTATTGTTGTTTTAATGTTGCCTTTTGAGATTAGGGATTTACAATACGATAGCATTAAATTGGATACCATCCCACAAAAAATAGGGGTGAAGCAAACCAAAGTATTGGGAAGTATATTATTGGTAGTTTATGTGCTATTGGAACTTTTAAAAGAAGCTATACATAGAACTAATATGGAAGTTCTTTTAATAATAAC
Source organism: Snuella lapsa (assembly GCF_039539345.1). Classification (NCBI taxonomy): domain Bacteria; kingdom Pseudomonadati; phylum Bacteroidota; class Flavobacteriia; order Flavobacteriales; family Flavobacteriaceae; genus Snuella; species Snuella lapsa. The sequence continues at coordinate 81,853 of NZ_BAABCY010000035.1, forward strand.
TTCGATAACCTTTATCTTTTTGGTTTTTTCCAGAGCAAACCAACCTAAATTTTACAGTTCGTTTTGGGTTGAAGGGATTCCTGTTTTGTGGCTAATATTAATTTTGGTTGCTTAAATATAAAAAGTCTCTTAGTGCTCAATTTCTTTTAATGCCTTTTCAAATTCTTGCTTCATGGATTCTTTACATTTTTTATCCATGCATTTTACATTTGATTTGTCAATGGTTTGGGTAAGATTAGCATTATTGCTTGAGTATTTTCTACATGCTTTGCAGTATAACAAATGAAAGTTCAATTTAATTTTTTCCCAGAATGAGGATTCCCTGTATTGTGTTTTATCGCAAACATGATTTGCTTCTTTACAAGGGATGAAGACTTTAATTTTTTTTATCATAATTAAAACCAATTTTCTTTCAGGCATTCGGCCATAGCAGTACGCGCTCTGTGAATGATTACCCAAAGGTTAGACGCTGTGATGTTTAATTCATTACAAATAACTTCAGTTTCAAGTCCTTGAATCGTTTTCATTTTAAAAACGTCGGCTTGTTTCTTGGGGAGCTTGTCTAGGCATTTGTAAATAGCTTCTCCCAATTCATCATTTTGCATGGTGTCTTCGGCTGTTTTGTCATAAGGGTCTGCAACGCGTTCTTCTAACCAGTCACCTTCACTTTCGGAATCACTATTGTAGTCTATGCGAACTTCAGCTTTGCCTTTGTTTGAGTTTATTTTTCGATAATAGTCAATGATTTTTCGTTTTAAAATGGAGATTAACCAGGTACGTTCACTAGATTCTCCCTTAAAATTCTTCATCGACTTAAGGGCGGCTAAAAAAGTGTCCTGTACCAAGTCCTGAGCAACTGTTTTATCACTAACTCTCGAAATCGTATAGTTGTATAAATAATCGGAATACAGATCAATCCAATTATTGGGGTCAATTAAGTGGTTAGACATAACAGGTTTTTTGAATTTCAAAAATAAGGGAAAAAAATGAATCTATTTAATTCTTTATCAACCCAGCACGTTTTAATAAGGCTTCAGGTTTTGGTTCTTGGCCTCTAAAGCGTTTGTAGAGCACCATAGGATCTTCGGTGCCTCCTTTACTTAGTATGTTTTCTTTGAATTTATTAGCTACTTTTTTGTCGAAAATACCAGAAGTTTTAAAATACTCGAAGGCATCGGCGTCTAAAACTTCGGCCCACTTATAGCTATAATAACCAGAAGAATACCCACCTTGAAATATATGTGAAAAAGCCGTGCTCATACAGTTTTCTTTAACTTCGGGGTATAAAGACGTGTCTTTAAAAGCTTCCATTTCATGCGCTTTTACATTCTTTATGCCGTTTGGATCTTGTCCGTGCCAACTCATATCCAATAAGCCAAAACTTAGTTGACGTAGGGTTTGCATACCCTCATGGAAGGTTGCAGATGCCTTTATTTTTTCAACAAGTTCCATAGGGATGATTTCTCCCGTTTGGTAGTGTTTAGCAAAAAGCTCCAATGCTTCCTTTTCATAACACCAATTTTCCATTATCTGACTTGGTAATTCTACAAAGTCCCAATATACACTGGTGCCAGAAAGACCAGGGTAGGTGGTGTTGGCTAGCATACCGTGGAGCGCATGTCCGAATTCATGGAACAAGGTAGTTACTTCATTAAAAGTTAGTAGTGATGGCTTTGTTTTAGTAGGCTTTGTAAAGTTACAAACTATAGATACATGAGGTCTTTCGTTAACATCATCTTTAATATATTGCGGTTTATAAGATGTCATCCACGCACCGTTGCGCTTACCTGGCCTGGGGAAGAAATCGGCATAGAAAATAGCAATTAAATTATTGTCTTTATCTGTTACCTTATAAGTGAGTACATCGTTATGGTATGTGTCGATGCTATTTATTTCTTCAAAATTAAGATCGAATAGTTTATTCGCAACTGAAAATGCGCCGTTAATTACATTTTCTAATTTGAAATAGGGTTTTAAAAGCTCATCATCTAAATCAAAAAGTTTCTGCTTTAGTTTTTCGGAGTAGTAAGAAGCGTCCCATTTTTCAAGTCTGTCTATAGCATGTAGTTTTTTTGCAAACTGTTCTAAATTTTTAAACTCATTAATTGCGGCCGGTTTTGCTTTTTCAAGCAACTCGTCTAGAAATTGTTGTGCGTTTTCAGGCGTCTTGGCCATGCGTTCTTCTAAAACAAAATGCGCATGTGTTTTGTATCCCAGCAGGTTGGCACGTTCGTGCCTTAGTTTTACTATTTGAAGGACGTTCTCCTGATTGTCTAAAGCATCATTTTTAAAGCCTTTACTGCCTGCTGCCAATGTTAGGTGCTTCCTAAGATTACGATCGTTAGCATAGGTAACAAAAGGTATGTAGCTAGGGTAATCTAAAGTGAATAACCAGCCGCTTTTGTTTTTTGACTCGGCAAGTTGCCTGGCAGCTTCTTTAGAGCCTTCAGGCAAGCCTGAAAGTTCTTTTTCATCAGTAATAAGCATTTCAAACGCATTGGTCTCAGCCAAAACGTTTTCTCCAAACTTTAGTTTAAGAGTACTTAGTTTCTTGTCAATTTCCCGAAGTTGTTGCTTTTTGTCCTCCGGTAAGTTGGCTCCATTTCTGGAAAAGCTTTTATATTTTTTATCTAAAAGTGTTTGTTGTTCGGTAGTTAGCTCTAAAGTGTCCTTTTGTAAATAAACAGCTTTTACGCGTTTAAAAAGTGCTTCGTTAAGTGTAATGTCATTACTGAATTCTGACAGTAATGGTGAAACTTCTTGTGCTATCTTTTGAATGGTGTCATTGGTTTCGGCAGAATTCAAGTTAAAGAAGATACTTGAAATCCTGTCCAATTGCTCGCCAGAAAACGCTAATGCTTCAATGGTATTCTTAAATGTTGGTGTATCTGGGTTATCAATAATAGTATCAATTTCAGACTTGGCACTTGCAATAGCTTCTTTAAAGGCAGGTAAGAAATCAGAGTTTTTTATTTTGGAAAAAGGAGCGGTATTGTATGGTGTATTAAAATATTCCAGTAAGCAGTTTTTTGTCATTTTAATGAAAGAATAAAAATTATGCTATTATTATGCGTGCATAATATATTTTTTGTATATTTGCCACGTAAAATTTATAAGGTGACTAACTTATAATAATTCGGTTTTATATTTGATTAAGCCCCGAACACTGTTCGGGGCTTTTATTATATTAGATCTTTTGCCGATTCGTGGACTTTTTGTTTTAGCTCTTCTTTATAAGCTATCAATTTATCCAAAACAGCTGTATTATGTGAACCAATTATTTGGGCTGCTAAAATGCCAGCATTTTTGGCTCCGTTTAGGGCGACTGTTGCCACGGGTACACCACCTGGCATTTGGAGAATAGAAAGTACCGAATCCCAGCCATCAATGGAATTGCTGCTTTTTACAGGAACGCCAATAACAGGTAAAGGGGATAAAGAAGCTATCATTCCCGGTAGGTGGGCGGCACCACCAGCGCCAGCAATAATTACTGAAAACCCTCTGGTATGAGCATTTTGTCCATAATCAAATAGTTTGTCGGGTGTTCTGTGTGCAGACACAATATCCACTTCAACAGTTATGTCAAAACTTTTTAAGATGTCTATGGCATCTTGCATAACGGGAAGGTCACTTTTGCTTCCCATGATTACACCTACTTTCATATTCTTAGGTTTTGAAATTTTTATTATTGCGATTATTCGCTTATTACTTTAATTGTATTCTTTACATCTTCCGCAATGCGCCTGGCTTCACCTAGATTGGCATTTACAATAGTTACATGACCCATTTTACGAAATGGTCGGGTTTGTTTTTTTCCATAAATATGAGGTGTTACCCCCTCCATTTCCATAATGGCTTCTATATTTTGATATATTACATTACCAGTATACCCTTCGGCACCTACCAGATTTACCATAACACCTCCTACTTTACTATCAGTATTGCCTAAAGGTAAATCCAGAATGGCTCTAAGGTGTTGTTCGAATTGTGAAGTGTAACTGGATTCGATGGTATGATGACCTGAGTTGTGAGGCCTTGGGGCTACTTCATTTATTAGAATAGTATCATCCTGGGTTTGAAACATTTCTACCGCAAGTAATCCTACATGGTTAAAAGCTTTGGAAGTAGCCAATGCAATTGCTTCTGCTCTTTTTGCAACTACCTCAGAAATTCTTGCTGGACAAATCACGTATTCTACCTGATTTGCTTCGGGATGGAATTCCATTTCTACTACAGGAAAAGACTTCGTTTCACCAGATGCATTACGGGCTACAATTACAGCCAATTCATTTTTAAATGGAACCAGAGTTTCAGCAATGCATTCTACATTTGGTAACTCTTCAAGGTCCTGAATTGTCTTTACTATTTTAACGCCTGTACCGTCATATCCGAATTGTGCCGATTTCCATACAAATGGTAGTTGGAGCCCTCCGTTATTTACGGCTTCCTTAATTTCAGAGGTATATGCAAAACGTGAAAAGGGCGCTGTTGGTAAACCATTATCTACATAAAACAGTTTTTGTTTCGCTTTGTTTTGAATGGTACGGAGTGTTTTTGAAGCGGGATATACTTTTATGCCCTCTTTTTCAAGAGCTTCCAGGGCATCTACATTTACGTTCTCAATTTCGATGGTAAGCACATCAACCTGCTTTCCAAAATTGTAGACCTTATCATAATCCATTAAGTCGCCTAAATGAAATTCATTACTGGCAATTTTACAAGGAGCATCTTTACTGGCATCAAGGACACTGGTATAAATATCAAATTTTCTGGTATCATTAAGCAGCATTTTTCCTAATTGACCCCCACCAAGAATACCAAGTTTAAAATTTGAAGAAAAGTAATTCATTCTGTTGTATTTTACTGAAATTAGGCCACATTTAAGTGTGTTTAGAATATGCAAAAATACATTTAAAAATGAAACATCCATAACTTAAAGTTCAATACTAAAAGTCAGTGCAATTTAATCAGTCTCTAAGTGTGATTTTTTATGATTGGCACAAAAAAATAATGACAGAGAGTATTCCTGTTAAAAAACGTAAATGAAAAAATGGTTATTGGTTAATCTATTGATTATCTTTGCATCTTTCAAAATGTATTAGTCGTGTTACAACTTCATGATAAATTTTTCAAACCATTTATCTCTGCAGAGAGTATAGATAAGGCTCTAGACCGTATGGTTGATAAAATAGCAGAGGATGTTGGTGATGAAATTCCGGTGTTTGTGGGTATTTTAAATGGATCGTTTATGTTGGTAAGTGATTTTGTTAAAAAATATCCTAAGCCATGTGAGGTAACATTTATAAAGTTAGCTTCTTATGAAGGTGTAAAGTCTACCGAAGATATTCAACGTTTAATAGGTTTAACACAGGATTTAACAGGACGTACAGTTATTATTTTGGAAGATATTATAGACTCTGGAAACACGCTGGCGGAAGTACATCGTATTTTTAAAAACGAAGCGGTTAAGACTTTAAAAATAGCAACGCTGTTTTACAAACCGGAAGCTTATAAAAAAGATTTTAAATTACATTATGTAGGTATTGAAATTCCCGACAAATTTATTGTTGGTTACGGACTTGACTATGATGGGTTGGGAAGGGATTTGCCAGAAGTATATCAAATAAAAGAAACACAACACATGACAAACTTAGTGCTATTTGGCCCTCCGGGAGCAGGTAAAGGAACACAAGCAGAATTTTTAAAAGAAAAATACAATTTAGTTCATATTTCTACTGGCGATGTTTTTAGATATAATATTAAGAATGAAACAGCCTTGGGAATGCTAGCTAAATCTTATATTGACAAAGGCGAATTGGTACCGGATCAGGTAACTATAGATATGTTGAATGCCGAAGTTGAAAAAAATGCAGATGCTAATGGTTTTATTTTTGACGGGTTTCCTCGTACCAATACACAAGCTCAGGCTTTAGATGCGTTGATGCAGAGTAAAGATTCTGAAATAAGCGCTATGGTTGCTTTGGAAGTTGAAGATGAAGTTTTGGTACAACGGTTACTTAAACGAGGTGAAACCAGTGGCAGAGCAGATGATGCGGATGAATCCATTATTAGAAATAGAATCACGGAATACTACAATAAGACTGCTGTTTTAAAAGAATACTATTCAGCTCAAGATAAGTATTATGGAGTTGAGGGTGTTGGTAGTATAGAAGAAATTACCAAGCGTTTAAGTAGTGTGATTGACAGTTTATAATATATAAAAGTATACACTACTTCGTTTTTCTATAATTTAAGGTAAGCACTGAGGTTAAAAGTTTGCATTGACTACTTTTAACTTTTAACTTGTCACTTTTAACTTTAATATGACTGAAGGAAATTTTGTTGATTATGTGAAAATGCATGTCAGCTCTGGAAAGGGAGGCAAAGGATCGGCGCATTTACACCGTGAAAAATATATAGCCAAAGGCGGTCCTGACGGAGGGGATGGTGGCCGAGGAGGGCATGTTATTATTCGTGGTAAATCCAACCTTTGGACATTACTGCATTTAAAGTTTAAAAGACATATTAAGGCGGGGCACGGTGAACATGGCGGAAAGAGCAGAAGTACTGGAGCCGACGGCGGAGATGTGTATATTGATGTGCCCTTAGGTACCGTAGTGCGAGATACCGAGACCAACAATATTATCTTTGAAATTATCGAAGAAGGCGAAGAAAAGATTATTGCAGAAGGAGGAAAAGGTGGATTGGGGAACTGGAACTTTAAAACAGCAACCAATCAAACACCGCGGTATGCACAACCAGGGTTGCCTCTGGAAGAAAGGGATATTACATTAGAGTTAAAAGTATTGGCCGATGTTGGTTTGGTGGGCTTTCCCAATGCAGGTAAGTCAACGCTGTTGTCGGTAATAACATCTGCAAAGCCCAAAATTGCAGATTATGAATTTACAACACTTAAACCAAATTTAGGAATTGTAAAATACCGTGATTTTCAAACCTTTGTTATGGCAGATATCCCTGGAATTATAGAGGGAGCAGCCGAAGGTAAGGGACTTGGGTACTACTTTTTACGCCATATAGAACGTAATTCTGTATTATTGTTTTTAATTCCGGCCGATGCCGATGATATTAAAAAGCAGTACGATATTTTACTTGATGAATTAAGGCGCTATAATCCTGAGATGTTGGATAAAGAGCGTATTATAGCCATCTCTAAATGCGATATGTTAGATGATGAGCTTAAAGTAGAATTGAAAGAGGAACTGGATAACGAACTACCAATTCCTTATGTATTTATATCCTCAGTGGCACAGCAAGGTATTACAGAACTTAAGGATATATTGTGGAAAATACTGAATAATTAGTTCTTATTTTTGTGTAAATAGAGCTTACGAGTTGGAATAATTTTTGATTAACTTTATATAAAAAAGGTTATGAAGTTATTAAAAGTTATTTTTTGCATGTTGGTAGTAGTATCATGTGCTCCTATTCGTGTTAGCTACGACTTCGATAAAACTGTCAATTTTAGCAAATACAAAACCTATAATTATTTTAGTGATATAGAATCGGGAATGAGCGTATTGGACACCAAACGTTTTTTAGATGCGATCGATTCTAATATGAAATCTAAGGGGTTTAGTTTATCTGAAACACCAGATTTTTTTATAGATATAAAAAGTAGCGCATATCAAGAGGCTCCGCGAAATACAGTGGGTGTAGGTTTGGGAGGAACTGGTCGTCATGTAGGAGGAGGTATTTCCATAGGGTTGCCAATAGGTCAGGGTAATATGAGTCGCCGTATAATAATAGATTTTGTGGATAAAGAGGGGGTTGGTCTTTTTTGGCAAGCAGTTAGTGAGGCCAACTTTAATCCTAATGCCTCACCAGAAGAACGCGAGAACCGTTTAAGAGCCATAGCAGAAAAAATACTTGGCTCATATCCACCCAAATAATGGATTACATTTTGACAAGGCGTTTACTTGCAATTCTAATGTTATCGGCATAAAAATTAGCAATATATGTCCCTTGGCTTAAATGTTGAATGTCTAATTCTAGAGGAGATAGTGTGGTAAGGTTGAGGCTTTTTATTTTTTTACCATCTAAGCTCATGAGTTCTACCTTTAAGCTGATATTGCTTTGGCTCTCTAGTTTTATATAAGCAATTGTATTAGTTGGATTTGGATATAATGCAATACTCAAATCATTGATTATACTACTTATTGAGGTTAGACCGAGAGAAGAATTATCAATATTCCAATGTATAACCTGTATGTGTGTTGTGTTGTGGTTATCTACCCTTAAAAGCGAAGTTGCATCGTGAACCACAACAGTTAGGTTGTTGATGCCGTTATTCAAATCGGACTCCAGAATACTTATCTCGTCGACATTTGTAGCGAATTCGTTTGAATTTAATGTCCATGTTGTTTCTAAAGTATTTGGGATGGTATGAATCAAATCCAATTGAAAATCAATTGGGAAAGAAGGACTTTCAATAGATGCATTATTGGGGGAATAATCATCAATAGGTAAAATGAGGCTGTGTATTTTTTCAACAATCCCTTCTTTGCAAACGGAACAAAAAGACTGGTCTGTTTTTTCCATAATGCAATCTTGATGGGGCTTATACCAGTCTTTAGCTAAACCTTCATGATCATAGTACTGGTAAATTCCAACACCGTTATCGTACAGCCAGTTTTTCCATTTTATTAAATCTGGGTCTGTTTCCTGTGTCATGTTGATAGCCTCACCTGCTAACAAGTCGCCAGGATAATATTCGTCTTTTAGGTCGAATAGTGAATGCCCCAATTCATGCATGATAACATTGGTACCCCAATAGCCTGTATATGCCATAGGGAATTCACCTCCACTACCACCGTAGTCATCAGAATTGACTAAAATTAATGCTTGGTCGTATGTTGGGAAATTATTAGCTAAAACAGTATTTATTTTTGCTTCTGTATTATTGGCACTGTTGCCATCAATTTCATAGTACAATCGTCTATGTAAACCAAAGGAATCGTAAGTGGCATTAAAGTAGGTGTCGACATAAGTTGGTGTTAGTTCTGTTTCATCAATGTCTGTAGCTGTTGCGGGATGATCAGCACCACTTTCATTCGAGGGTATTTTTATTGCATATACATTAAAGTAATTGGCATATTCTGAAAATGGAGATTCATTAAACATACCGTTGGTGAAGCTAGTTGCATCTGTAATAAATTGTGTTAATTCACTCTCTTGATAGCCTTCACTTAAGATAACGAGGTTAATTCGTTTATCATCATCTCCAGATATTTTAATAGCTTCCACATCGAAAGTTTGAGAAAAACCAAGTTGCAAATAAAGCAAAGAAAGAGCTATTATTGTTATTTGCTTCATATGGAGTCTAAGTTTGTGGTTATGAGCGTGTGCTCTTCCTTTTCTGATAAGGAAATCTCAGTAATTATGATGGATTTGGTACGAGGGTCAATTTGTAAGCGTAATGAAAAAGGGGCTCTATTGAGTTCCTCTATTTTTCTCCCAAATGATTTGTCATCATTTAGATATTCTATTGATTTAATCAACGGGTTTTTTATAATAGTATAATGTAACTTGTTACCATTTTTGTCTAATTGAATACATTTTAAGTCGCCAGGCGCCCCTGTTTTAATATATTCTTCACTTTGTTTTTTAAGTTTGCCTTCGGTTACTATTTTATTAACAAACTGAACAGTTTTTGTGTCATCTGAATTTTTTTTAATGACATAGTTTAAAAAGATGAGCCTGGGAGGGAAGCTTGTATTATTAACATTAAGTATCGCATTTTGTTTTGAAGCACAAGCTATGGTTGATACTGCAATCAGTATCAAAATAATCTTGAATATAGACAATATACTGGTCTTCAATTTGGGAATAATTTACTGCTTGGTAAAGTTAATAATAAAAGTATTCCTTTTTTGCCCCAAAAATAGAATAAACCTTAGGTTTCTTAAAGGTTCTCATTGACAGCAATAATAATTACTAAAATATCCTGTTTAATCAAGACTGTTAACAATAATCCTTTTTCCTTGACTATGGCTACTAAATTCGGGAGCGTACATACTCTGGATGGAGGTTATTCCATTGCTCATATTGCCTGCATTGTTAACGCGCAGATCGTATTCGAATACAAAAATACCTTTAGGCAAGTAATCGAAGAAGAAATTAGTAGCAGCATCCTTAGTACTTTCATAATACCCTAGACCATCTTGCCATTTGTATTGGGAAAGTACATTTACGGGCTCGAGGCCGCTGGCTCGCATATCCTTCATATGAACAAATTCCATGGATCTGTCATTTTGAAGTGTGATGCGAACAGTAATTAAGTCACCTATCTTCAAAGGAGTTTCTTTAGTAATTTCGGTAAGAGATTCCCCTTTGTCTGTATAGGTTTTGAGAAATAGTTCCTTATTGAGTTTTAACTGTGTTTCTGCAGTGCTTATTTTGTCTAGATCTTCAAAATACTGCCAGTACAAGGCTCCCCAAGCAATACCATTTCCCTTTTTGGTAAGAGTTACAGTTCCCATATTGGGTTTGATTTCGGAAGTATTCCAGCTGGTTTTGTAATATCCGGTTCCAGCCTCAACTTTTACACTTTCCAGTTTTGATGGATCTATTTTTTGATCGCCAATTGTAACGTCAACCATTTCGGTTACATTTAGCCAGTCGCTGCCCTGAAGTAATAGCGCATAGATGGCATCTGTTGTGGCTTTCGTAGTTTTCCAGCGATTGGTTTGCTTATTCTTAAGCAGCCATATTTTTAGATTGTCTATAGTTTCCGTATTGTTTTCAATTTCTGAAAAGGTTTCAATCAATAGCGCTTGCGTTTCAATAGGTGCTTGATACCAGAACCAAGAACTGCTGTTCTCTTTCCAGTACATACCTAGTTCATCTGAAGTAATGCTCGTTTCTTTTAGGGATCTTAAAATTTTTGAAGCTGTTAGTTTGTCGTCCATTCTGTTTGTGATTAAGGCCATTAAACCTTTGGCGTATAATGAACGGGATAACCAATAATTTTGGATTTGTGAAAGGTAGTATTTTGAAATCTCCCTTACTTCTTTCGATTTTTTTATTTTAGGGAAAAAACTGCGCATATATAGGTAATGCAGTTGTGTATAACTTAAATGGTCTTTGGTTAAATCTACTTTGGCGTTGTATTTCCTAATGTTTTTGTATTCCCTAACAAATTCGGCATCCAAGTAGTTGATAGCTTTTTCAATAATTTCAGACATAGTGTTGGCATTCGATGTAACTCCTAGTTTAAGTAAATGTCCGTAACCTGTAATGATATGCTGGGTGATGTATCGGTTTTCCCTGCCTCCTTGAAACCAAGGCCAGGCGCCGGAAGCCATTTGATTGTTCTTTAATTTACGGAGGGCTGATTCTAGTTCGTTATGCATTTTATTCAGATCGAATAATAAGGCAATTCGTTTTTTCTGTTCTGTTTCGCTTTGCGCATCCCGTAACCAAGGGGTTTCCTGTATTAAAAGTTGTTTTAACTCCTGATTCTTCTCAAGGTTGCTAATTAATACATCTTGGGTGGCCCATTGCTTGAATACATCTTGAATTTTGGGATTGCTGTTTGCTATATGACTGGCAAGGGCATTGGCATAGTAACGTGAAAAGGTTTGCTCGTTACAGTCATACGGGTATTCCATTAAATAGGGAAGTGCTTGTACTGCATGCCATGCTGGATTAGAAGTCATTTCCAGGGTAAGTTTATGGTGTTTAAGCGTTGATGAGGTATTGGTTTTGAGCTTGTCCAGAGTAAAGGTTCTGGCTTCATTGCTTTTTATCCACATGGGCAAGGTTTCGGTTACGAGCATGCGATTGGTAAGTACGGGTAAAATATTTTGCTCACCATCACTAAAATTACCTGACTTGGCAATTACTTTGTATTGCACTACTTGTATATTGTCTGGGATAGTTAATTGCCAGGCGATTTGGGTGTTGTCTTTTGCTGTAACTGAAAAGGTTTTGTTATTTGTAATATTTTTCAGTTTGGCATCTATAGGCTCACCAGAAAGCGCATCGAACAGCAGTAAAGTTGCATGGCCAGACAGGGTTTTGTCTGTTAGGTTTGTAATTTTGGAACTAATGCTTATTTGATCTCCTTGACGTAAAAAACGCGGTGCATTAGGAATTACCATAAGCTCTTTTTGTGTAACTGTAGTTAGAGCTTTCATGCTGCTTTCTAAGGTTTTTGTATGGGCCAGTAATTGCAGTTTCCATTGGGTGAGTGCCTCGGGTGTAGTAAAGCTAAAACTAACATTGCCGTTTTCATCGGTGTGTAACTGTGGAAAGAAAAAAGCGGTCTCTTTCAGGTTTTTACGGATTTGAACATTGTTGAAGTCTGGTGTGTCTTTAATGTTTTTGCTATTTATGGAATCTTTAACTACTTCTATGCCAGTAACCTTTCCTGATAAAGGAAGTGAAGCATCTTCTTCCTCAAGAATAGCCTCAGCTTGTACAGAAGTGACAGCTCCCACTACTGTACTTTTTCGTTGTGCGCCATACCCAACAACGACAACTTCTTCAAGACTATGATTGTCTTCAACCAAAGAAATATTAAAATGGTTATTATTACCTACTTTAATTTCCTGCGTACTATAGCCTATATAGCTAATTTGAAGTTTGTCATTTTTATTGGCTTTAATAGAGAAGTTGCCATCAAAATCTGTTGTGGTTCCAGCGGTACTACCTATTACCAATACATTAACACCAGGAAAGGGGTTTCCATTTTCATCGTAAATACTACCTGAAACGTAGCCTTCTTTAATTTTGGAATCAAAGGTTGATTTAACATTTATTTTAAGGGAGTTTAAGTAACGCTTGTAAGTCCAATAATTATTGTTAAAGCTAAATCCAAACCAATTCAGTTCATCATACAGTTGTAGTGGATAGCTAAAAACAGGATGAAAGTCATACACTCTAAAACGATGTGTTCCGAAACTTTGTCTGGCATTACTTCTATAATATGAATAGTAGATAGGTTTGTAAATGGGGTTAAAGTTCCAGTTGTGGAATTTGAATTGATCCAATGAGGCATCATACATACTAGCTAATAGTTCTGCACTTACTTTATTTCCCTGAGGTCCTTTAATTTTAAAACGCCACGTTTCATCTTGACCGAGTTGCAATTTGTCACGAAACGTTAGGGTTTCAATTTCTAATTCGGTTTTAGGGTGGGGCACGGAAATAGCTTGTGTGCCGGATTGAAAATCGTTAAATGCTGAAAAACTGTAATGGACGACAAAGCCTCCAATATCTTGATTGGTAACAGGAACACTTATAGATTTCTTATTGTTGTTTAATTGAATAATATCTGTTTTTACGGTCTTACGATCTTTTTCAACGTTAACGGTAACAATTAAATTATCAGCAGCTGATGCAAGTGTTATTATCGCCGTATCACCGACTTTGTAATTTGATTTGTCGGTAGTGATACTAAACAATTGCTGATCGGCTAAGGTTTCATCGGTGTTGGCGTAGAGTGTGGTTTTTATCTCATCTTTAACCTCTTGTCCAAAACGATCATTACTTTTAAGAGTTATAATATATTTACCTGAAACCCATTTTTTGAGTTTACCTAATTTTATTTCTTTGGAATTCTTGGTGTCAAATTCAGTTTCAAAAACCAGATTGCCTTTTTCCCAGTTTTCGGGTTTGTGCTCGTTATTATAAGCATCGTGGGGGAATAGTTTTTTAAAGGTGTCTTTAGATATTTCCTGATAGTCGGGAGCTTGCCAGGGGCGCTGCCTCAATACTGTTTCAGGTCCTTTTAATTTGTATATTTTAACAGAACCTTTGGCTGGGACAAATTCGCCGTTAAGATTTTTGGTGTCTATGCTTAGGGTATGATCCTTTTTTGTTTTGTCTAGTACACTATCTACAGATAGTGCTGCAACTAGAGTATGATAGCCAACTTTAACAATAGTCGTGGTGCTTCTCGTCTCTCCATTAAGATCGGTAACGTTGGCTGTAATCTCATAATTAAAAATCGGCAGGCTGCTTTTGTCGACACTTTGGTCGGGAAGGGCTTTAAATTTAATTTCATATTCCCCTTTATTGTTGGTTGTTGTTTCTCCATGGCTTATTTCCTGTGGTTCACTGGAAAACCAAGGGCAATTCCAAAAATACCATCGGGGATATTGTACTTTTCTGTGCACACGATATACTACTTTGGCATTGGTAATCGTGCTACCTGCATAAGCTAAGGCGCTACCCTTTACGGTGACTGTATCGTTTGCTTTAAAGGTTTCGGTTACTTGATCGAATTTTGTTTCAAATTTAGGGCGCTTGTATTCCTCAACAGAGAAATAATGGCGATCACGTATGGTGCCTCTGGTTGCATAGATTTCAATGTAGTATTGCCCATTTAGCCCGGTGTTGGGAAGTATGAATTCACCAGCAACAGAACCATATTCGTTTGACTCAAAATCAAGTTCAGAAATCATTTCCCCGTTAGCATTGTATAGGGAGGTAAAAATGGTTTCGTTTAAAACAGGACTGGATCTTTCTTTATCCTTTTTTATGATAATCCCCTTAAAATATACGGTTTGACCAGGGCGGTAAATACTCCTGTCTGTAAATAAAAAGCTTTTATAGGAGGTTTTTTCTTTAGGCGTATTGTAATATGGGTTTACATAAAAGTTGCCAAAATAGGCAACGTCTTTTCCATGGTTTACTTTAGCCGCGATGTTGTACCTGTCCTTATTTTTTACGATTTTAATCTCTCCATTGTTATTTGTGGTGAAATTTTCATATTGAGTACTTCTGCTATTGTTTTCCTTGAAACTTAGTTCAACCAGAGCATTTTTTATTGGAGCCCCATTATTTCTATCAATTATTTGGAAGATCTTATGTCTTCTGTTTTCGAATTCAACTAAAGCTAGGTTAGTAACCTGAATATTACTAAAAGCAAAGGATTCTTCATTATTTTTAATAGTTGTAAGGATCAAGTATATACCATTGTTAAGTTTTGGTATTACAATTTCGGTAGTATGGCTCTGGAAGTCATTTTCGTTGCGAAGCTTACTGTACCATTGGGTTGTAGCTTCCAATTTTTTTATAAAGGCCAATTGCTCATCTTTTCTATAGATTTTATTGAATTTTTCAAATTCCTTTTTACTTATGTTAAAAACTGTAAAGTTTAGTGAGTCTAAATTTTTATACCTTACCAACAAACGTCCGTGTTGTTGAACGGGAAGAAAGGCTTCTGTAGTAATTTGAACAGTTTGCTGTCCGATTTGCTGTTTTAAAATAGCGCATTTTTCGGCTGCCCTGCTCTTAGGAAATTTTGAAATAACAGTATTACAAATATCATAGGCTTCTTTAGCCTTCCATCGAAGGGTTTCATTCGTTTGGGGATTGTATTCCTGACTTTTGCCAAAATATAAAGATGCGATTTCAAAATTGTATAACCCTGAGGCTTCATGCTGTTTTATATTTTGAGCTTCTGCTTTGAGCGTTTCTGTTAAAATGGTCCCACTATTCTTAAATGTAGCATGCTCCTTTACAAATTTTAAGCGTTCAATATTAATTTCGGTCAGACCAAAAAGTGATGTGTCTTTTAAATGGAATTTTATAAGGTTTTGATAGATTTTTAAAGCATGTAATTGAAGGGAAGTTGTATCTTTAGAATTGATAGTTAACAAGGAAAATGTCTTGGAATCGCCTAATAGATCGGGGTTGTCAATTTCAAATTTATAGGCGGGCTTTGTAATACTGTTTTCGTTGGTTTTATAGAATTCTAAGGCATTATGACTTAAAAAATCGTAAAGTGTTGGTCTATAAATTTTAGAGTCCTTTTGGGTTTCGAGTATAGCATCGTAGGTCTCTAAAGGTTCTAATTGAAGTAAAAGCCCGTTTTGTAATGCGTTTTGGTAATGCCTATGGATGGTTTCAAATAATGTTTGCAGATCCCAGGTTCTAAAATCGTCTGTAGTTGTTTCAATTTTGGTGCGGTTATAGAATTTCCATCTATTTTGTTTAAAATATTGCCAGTATAAGTTGGCAAGTAAATTTTCCAGAATATTTTTTTGGGGGAAGTTGCTTTTGGCTATTTCAGCTTTGAAATCCTCTATAATGTTTAGTTGTGCCTCTTCTTCTAAAACTAATGCAAACTTACTTTTATACAGCATTACTTTTATTTGTTGCGGCGCATTATTGTCTTGTGTTGCCTGTTTTGAAATATTGGTAACTATTTTTAATGCCGATTTAGGCAATCCGTCCATTTCAAATTGTTCTACCTGTTCCCATAGTTTTTTGTAGTCCGGTGTTTGGGCATGGGAAACATTGGTAATAAGAATAATAGCTAGTATGGGTAGTAAGTGTTTCATATGAGATGATCGTATTATTGGTTTATGCTATTCAAAAGCCATTCCAAAATACGATAAATGTGCGATAAGTTTTATTCGGTGATCGAGATTTTAATGCTCAAGGTTCTTCTATTGGAGTTAAAAGGTTTTCTGAATATGACTCTTAGGTTTGACCTAAGAGATTGTTTGCATTTGGTAAATCTAAGTTGGAATGGTTATAGTTTGAATGTATTAATTTGTAGAATGAAAGTTTAATTTTGTAGTTTCGACGTAATCATTATGAGTAAATTTTTCTACTTCTTTTTATTGCCTATTGCGCTTTTGGGACAGACAGAGTTTAATACGGTCGATTTGCTGTTTCAAAAAAAGCAATTTGTTGATGCAGAAATTGAGCTGAAAAAGATTTTGAAGAACGATCCAAATAATTTAGAAACAATTGAATTATTAGGAGATGCTTATGGATATCAAAAAAAGTGGGATGAGGCAATAGTACAGTATAAGCGCTTGGTTGGTGTCAAACCAAGCGAGGCAAATTATCATTATAAGTACGGAGGCGTTTTGGGAATGAAAGCTCTTGCCGTTAGTAAGTTACAGGCTTTAGGTATTATAGGCGATGTAAAAGCAGCATTTTTAAAAGCGGCCGAGCTTGACAAAAATCATATCGATACCCGTTGGGCTCTTGTGGAATTGTATATGCAGTTACCCGGTATATTGGGAGGCAGTAAAAAGAAATCGCTTGAATATGCCAATGAACTGGAAGCATTATCAAAGGTTGACGGTTACCTAGCAAAAGGGTATATCTATGAGTATGATAATGAGCCCGAATTAGCCGAAACCTATTATAAAAGGGCAATACGCGTTGGAGGTTCTTTAACTTGTTTCAATAAACTTATTCGTTTTTACGAAAAAAACGAATTGCCCGATAGAGCGATAAAAACGATTGAAGATGCTCAGAAAAGGCATCAGCGTAATACATTACATTATCAAATAGGTAAGGTGTCAGCCGAATATAAAGTTGAGTTACAAAAGGGCGAGCGGTGTTTGCATACATATCTTGATAACTATACCATTGCAGATGGTGTTCCCAAAGCTTGGGCTTATTATAGGTTGGCACAGATACATAAACACAAGAAAAATAAACCAAAGGCAATAAAATACATTGATTTGGCACTAGCCGAACTTCCCGAAGAATCTCCTTTTATAGAAGAAAAAGAAAATATTTTAAAGCTTGATTAATGTTTAGGGTGTCCAATAGGTCACAAATACATGAGGTGTTCATAATAGTCCAAAAACATTCGTGTATTATTTGTGAAAAAAGTATATTTGGTTTTTCTTCAAAAAACAATACATGAACGTACATTTTATAGCTATAGGTGGAGCAGCAATGCATAATTTAGCTTTGGCATTACATAATAAAGGATACAACGTAACAGGAAGCGACGATACGATTTTTGAGCCATCAAAGTCAAGATTGGAAGCAAAAGGATTGTTACCGGAAACCTTTGGTTGGTTTCCTGAAAAGATTTCAGTAAATCTTGATGCTATTGTTTTGGGGATGCATGCCAAAGCCGATAATCCTGAATTGTTAAAGGCTCAGGAATTGGGAGTTAAGATTTATAGTTATCCAGAGTTTTTGTATGAGCAAGCTAAAAATAAAACGCGGGTAGTTATTGGGGGAAGCCATGGAAAAACCACTATAACTTCCATGATTTTACATGTAATGAACTATCATGATATAGAAGTCGATTATATGGTAGGGGCGCAGTTGGAAGGTTTTGATGTGATGGTAAAGCTTACCGAGGATAATGATTTTATTGTATTGGAAGGAGACGAATATTTAAGTTCCCCTATTGATAGGCGTCCCAAGTTTCATTTGTATAAGCCTAATATTGCGTTGTTAAGTGGTATTGCCTGGGATCATATTAATGTATTTCCAACATTTGAAGATTATGTAGAGCAATTTAAGATTTTTGTCGATAGCATTGTTAAAGGCGGGAGTATTAACTATAATGAAGAAGATCCCGAAGTAGTTAACGTGGTAACCTCAAGTGAAAATCCAATTAGAAAAATACCATATTTTACACCAGAATATACAGTTGAGAATGGTGAAACACTGTTGGAAACACCAGAGGGTGCTATGCCTATTGACGTTTTTGGTAGGCACAATCTTAATAATTTGGCCGGAGCCAAATGGATTTGTCAGCATATGGGGGTTGATGAAGATGATTTTTATGAAGCCATTGCTACATTTAAAGGAGCGAGCAAGCGTTTAGAGAAAATAGCAGAAAGTAATAGTAGTGTTGCCTATAAGGATTTTGCACATTCACCTAGTAAGGTACAAGCAACCACAGGAGCGTTAAAAGAACAATACCCAAATAAGAAATTGATAGCCTGTTTAGAATTGCATACTTATAGTAGTTTAACGGCAACTTTTCTAAAGGAATACAAGAACACATTGAATGCAGCAGATGAGGCTGTGGTATTTTATTCACCTCATGCCGTTGAAATTAAAAAACTTGATGCCGTTACACATGAGCAGATTGCGCAAGCTTTTGGTCGCAAAGGCTTGGTTATTTATACTGATCCTAACGAATTTAAAAACTATTTGTTCTCTCAAAATTTTGAGAATAAGGCTTTGTTGCTAATGAGTTCTGGGAATTATGGCGGATTGGATTTTGAAGAAGTAAAAGAGCTAATTAAATAAAAAGCTTTTTAATTTGTCTCTTTTATGTTGAGGTAAAGCTTTATTTGACATCGCTATTTCTATAAGAGTCTTATCTTTTCTTTTAGAAAAGAATAGGTGAAATAACTGGGCTACAGAAAGACTTTTTTTCATACGTTCCACTAAGGTTATCGAATCGCCAGTGTTTACATGGCCTTCCTCTAATATACTTACATAGGTTCCAGGGCGTCCATGTGCTATGAATTGTTTTAAAATTTCTTGGGAACCAAATTTAGCTCCCAACTTAAAACAAGGTTCCCTGGGTTGTGAAACCTGAACTAGGGCATTGCCCATTTTATAAATATCACCAACATGAATTTTAGTTTCATCAAGTCCTACAACCGTTAAGTTTTCGCCAAACATACCCCAGTTCCAATTTAAGTTAGGGTAAAGTCCTTTCCAGTAAGGGTAATGATCTGAAGAGAATAGATAGCACGCCTTGTAATAGCCACCATGTACTTTAGTATCGCATACAAAATCATTATTAACACCTTCTTTGCCTAAAAATATAGGGGAGTCAATGGGAGTTTTAAAAATACCAGAAGTTACTTCCTTACCTTGCCATACAAATGTCTGGGGAATTGCGATATTGGTAGATGCTATGTGCATAAGTTAAAAATAGTTTTGTAGTAATGAGTTTAATGCTATAGTTAAAGATTGTGTTTTCTCTTTGGCTTAAACGCCAAATTGCCTTAAATGATGATCCAGATGTTTGTATTGCATTTGTCCCCGTTGCTCATGGGTAAAATCTCCACAAATAGGATGCGATGGCCAATTGGGATCGTCTTTTTTAGCATAAAAGGCATTGATTAGTTCGATTAGTTTGTTTTTCTCTTCTAAAAAATTCCTTTTGTCAACAATCCTATATTCTCTAGAAGTTGGTAAATTATGTTTCCAAGGTTTGTCATTATAAAGAGATGCCTTATAAAATGAAAACAAAATCTTCATGATAAAATTAGGCTTTTTAAGGTTTTGTTTACCTAAAGTAACGTTTAATGGTCCCAAGCAATGCGCTAACATTTGTGCAACATTCATCTTTCCCCATAGCGGCTGTGAGTTTTCGGTTAATGCTTCAATACGACTTAAAATATCTTGGTGTACTTGTGTTTCATATAAAGATTTCATAAATAAACATTTCAGAAAATTTTTAACCAATGAATAAATCTAAGAATCTCTAAAACGAATTAAGATCTAGAAATTCTTTTCGATTTAAATTGCCTGATAAATTTACAATATTTATATTTATAAAATGTATGAAAAATCTTCATCTTTTAGTATAAAAAATTGGTCGTTAGACGACCGGCCTCGTGAAAAACTACTCAATAAAGGAAGAGGAACATTAAGTGATGCCGAGCTGGTTGCTATATTAATCGGCTCAGGAAATAAGGAAGAGAGCGCGGTTGCCTTAGCAAAACGTATACTTGCTAATGCTAGTAATAACCTAAGTGAGTTGGGTAAGTTGTCTGTTGAGCAATTAATGGCGTTTAAAGGTATTGGCGAAGCCAAAGCCATTGCTATTGCTGCAGCTTTAGAGTTAGGACGCAGGCGCAGGGGAGAAGAAGCCTTGAAAAAGAAAAAAATAAGTTCAAGTTTATCTGTTTTTGAGCTAATGCAACCTTTAGTAGGCGAATTGCAACATGAAGAATTTTGGATTATATATTTGAACAATTCAAATAGAGTTATTCAAAAATACCAATTAAGTAAAGGCGGTATAACTGGTACCTTGGTAGATGTCCGTTTAGTTCTAAAAAATGCTTTAATGCTAGGGGCAACTAGCCTTATTTTAGTGCATAATCACCCGTCTGGTGCGCTAAATCCCAGTGTTGCCGATAAGCAATTGACCACAAAATTGAAAACAGCAGCACAAAGTTTGGATATAAAAGTATTGGATCACTTAATTGTTACAGAAAAAGCATATTTTAGTTTCGCCGATGAATCACTATTGTGAAAAGTGTCAAATTCCATATTGGTGATTTGAAATTTAAAGATTGATTTTTTACTTTATATGCTCTTAGTTTATACGCACCATATTACACCGAGAATAAAATATGTTTTTAAGCATATTTGTACCAGAGTATTGGGTATTGAGGTTTCTTTTACAACCAAGATAGAGGCGTTTATTGCCCATGACAGCTTAAAAATGTCTTACACCAAACAGTCGCTAGGCAGCGAATTTTTTATAAAGAGTCATGATATTTTGTTTGAACAAGGTTTGTCGGATGTCGATATCCATATTCATGATTGGGAAGATACCAAGTGCTTTTTCTTTAATGGGGAAAAGAGTTCTATGCCATTTGATATTTTTGCAGCAGCCTTTTATTTGTTGTCAAGATACGAAGAGTATTTGCCACAGGTTAAAGATGATTATGGCCGTTTTGTTGCAACCGAAAGTATAGCGTATAAATATGGCTTTTTACATCAACCAGTAGTAGATATATGGGCATATAAGTTTAAAGTAGCCTTGCAGCAACAATATCCAGAATTTGAGTTTCCAGTAAGGAAGTATTCTATAAAACCAATTATAGATGTTCCCAGTGCCTATAATTTTAAGCTCAAGGGAATTATGCGTACGTTGGGGGGGACTTTAAAAGATTTATTTGAGTTCAAGTTTAAAAGACTTTATACCCGATATATGGTATTATTTGGTCTAAAACACGATCCCTATGATACGTTTAGGTATATTATTAACAAGCAAAAACAGAGCCACTATAAGTTTTTGTTCTTTTTTTTAATTGGCGATTATTCTACTTACGATAAGGGAATAAATGCAAACAAAAAACATTTTATTTCACTTATAAAACATGTAGCCGATTATTGCAGTGTTGGTTTAAAGACATCTTTTTTTGCAATTGAAGACATAGCAGTTTTAAAAAAAGAAAAACGACGCATGGAAGCTATTTTAAATACTTCGCTTAGAGCTTCTAGACAATCGTTTTCAAAGCTTAATTTACCAGAGTCCTATAGAAACCTTATTGAATTGGAAATCCAAGAGGATTATACTATGGGCTATGTAAATTATGTTGGATTCCGAGCAGGTTCATGTACTCCCTTTTTGTTTTACGATTTGGATTATGAAGTACAAACACCCTTAAAGATTAATTCATACCATCTTATGGATTACAGTTTGTTAAAAACGCAATCATTGCTAGATAAGAAGAAGGTGGTGAATGAGTTGATTAGTGAAATAAAAAAGGTTGATGGTGAGTTTGTGCCAGTATTTCATAATTACACTTTTAGTGATGCGAATCGTTGGAAAGGTTTTAAAGAATTGTTTAATATTATTTTAGATTCGGTAAATGAAGCTTAAGGGTATTACAGATGTTTTTTTTGATCTTGATCATACCTTATGGGATTTTGATAAGAACTCGGCGTTGGCATTTAAAAAGATTTTTAAGTTGCGTGAATTACCTATAGACTTGAGCACATTTTTAGCGCATTATATAGTTATTAACGCACAATATTGGAAACGCTATAGAGATGAAAAAATAGACCATGAAACTCTACGGATAGGGCGTTTAAACGATACGTTTAAAGCTATAGGTTTTTCCATAGATGAAGCTTTGGTATATCAAATTTCCATAGATTATATAGTACATCTTACAACATATAACCATTTGTTTAAGAATACCATTCTTATTCTGGATTATCTAAGTATTAAATACAGATTGCATATAATAAGTAATGGCGCAAGCGACATACAACATAAAAAATTAAGGAATGCCAATATTAGTCATTATTTTAAGACCGTTACCAATGCAGAAATGGCGAGTGTTAAAAAGCCAAATCCTAAAATTTTTGAGTTTGCTTTAAAGGCCGCTAATGCTAATGTTGCACAAAGTATTATGATTGGCGATGGTTTTGAAGCCGATATAGAGGGAGCCATGAATGTTGGCATGGATGTGATCTATTTCGATCCAAAGAACCAAAAAAAGAATGTTGAGATAAAACAGATTGATAATCTCATCCATTTAAAAAAATATTTGTAAAATGTACAATTTTGAAAATCTTTACGTTTAAGTTTAGGCATGTTAAAGCAAATTTTTAAGTATACCATTCTAAGTGTCATTTTCATCTTTGCTATTTGTTCGTGTACCAAAGATGTGGATTTTGACCAGATTGACGATTTTGAAATTTTTCCGGTATTGGAATCCAGTTTGGTGCACTTAAATGAACCAGCAAGCAGGTTTTATATAGATGGTTATGAGGTCGCCGTTATTCAAGATTCGGTTAGTATTGATGTTTTTAATAATCAGTTTGCAATCGATAACTTAATAAAGGCCGAGCTTGTATTGGAAATGACCAATTCAATAAATAGAGGACTTGATGTACAAGTCGATTTTTTTGATGCAGCAAATCAGCTAAGGCATACTTTTTCCGTGTCTGTAGAGCCCTCTCCAAATAATGAAGAAATAGTCTCACAGCATACTGAGGTTTTTGAAGGAAACAGTTTGATAGCTTTAAAGCAAACAACCAAATTAGTATTAACATTAAGAACACGATCTGGTAGTCCCATCAATGAAAATACACCTGGTAGGATAGGCCTGAAATCAAAGGGTGTTTTTTATTTAAAAATAGACAATTCTATATGAGAAAGGCAATTTGGTTGTTTTTATGTATAACGGGATTTACCTTTTCTCAAAATAAGCAAGTACTTTATGGGTTTTCAGAAATACCACAAGCGCTCATGCTTAATCCTGGAGGTGAGGTAAAGAACAATTGGTACTTTGGTATTCCATTGTTGTCCCATATTCATACTAGTGTAGGAATATCGGGAAGTACTGTTTATGATGTTTTTGCTGATGATGGCGTAGATTTTAATACTAAGCTCCGTAACGCTATATACAGTATGAGGTCTAACGATTTTTTTAGTGCTAATCAACAATTAGAAATTTTCTCTGGGGGTTTTGCTTATGGAACTAGTTATAATAAAAACAAGTACATAAGTTTTGGTATGTATCAAGAGTTTGATTTTATAACCTATTTCCCAAAAGATTATGCTATTCTGGCTTACGAAGGCAATCAAAATAATATTAACAGGCGTTTTAATGCTGGTCATGCCAGTGCTAGTGCAGAAGTTATTTCTGTATTACATGTGGGGTACAATAAAAAAGTAAATAGAGCATTTTCATTTGGTGTTAGGGGTAAAATATATTCAAACATACTTAATATAGCGACCACTAAAAACAAAGGCTATTTTGTTACTGAATATGGTGAGAACAATTTTTATAACCATATATTTAATTTGGATTTGGAACTTAGAACGTCGGGGCTGTCGAGTTTAACAGATGATGATGCAGATTCGGATGCAGTAGCTAGAGCATTAAAAAAGCGAGCACTGTTTGGAGGTGATCTTGGCTTGGGGTTTGATATAGGTTTTTCCCATAAATTGTCAAAACAATGGACTGTAGATGGAAGTCTGTTAGATATTGGTTTTATAAGTCATAGTAAAGATGTTGAAAACTATAAAATAGCGGGTAGCTATGCATTTGAAGGCGCCAATCCTATTTTTCCAGAAACCGGATCCGGACAAACGGCAGAGGAATACTGGAATGAAATTGAAGATGAGTTCGAAGCGTTATTTAATGTAGATACTACCGCTAAAAAATACATAACCTGGAGACCTATAAAAATGAATGCTTCCCTAAATTATGCATTTGGAGAAAAAAGAAGTGAGGAATGTAACTGTTTAAAAGAAGATGTTGGATATCTTAATGCTGTAGGGGTACAGTTGTATGCGATAAACAGACCTAAACAGCCGCAAATGGCTCTAACCGCATACTATTACAGGAGGTTGTTTAAAGGGTTGCGAGCTAAGGCAACATATACCATAGACTCCTATTCGTTTAATAACGTAGGCTTGGGGCTTTCAGTACATATTGGTGCAGTTAATTTTTATCTTATGGCAGATAATTTTATACAATATAAAAACATATATGATGCACAAAGTGTATCTTTACAGTTAGGGTTTAACTATATATTTAATAAAAATGAAGACTAGATTTTTTTTGGTGTTAATAACACTTTTCATGGTTTCAAGCACATTCTCTCAAGTAAATTTAAATGATTACAAATATGTGATAGTGCCAAATAAATTTGATTTCTTAAAAGAAAAGAATCAATATCAATTAAATGCATTGGCTCAATTTTTATTTAGGAAATATGGTTTTAATGCACTAATGGAGGGAGATGGATACCCAGAAGATATGGTACTTAATAGGTGTTTGACCTTAAAATCGGATGTGATAAAGGATTCTGGACTTTTTAAAACGAAGTTAACCGTAGAATTGAAAGATTGTAATGATCGTGTTGTTTATACATCCGAAATAGGGGAAAGTAGAGAAAAAGAGTATGCAAAGGCTTATAATGAAGCGTTAAGGGAGGCTTTTAAATCCTTAGAAACACTTAATTATGAATACCAGCCAAAGAAAACGAATGTTGTGGCTGTACAAGCGGTTGAAACCAAAGCAGAAGTATCAAAAGAGATAGCAACATTAAAAGAAGAAATAGCATCCTTAAAAAGAGAGAAACAAGCTGAAGTTAAGGAAACAAAAGTAGCTGTGGTTCCTGTTAAAACGGTTAAAAGTGAAGAATCTAATGTAAAAGAAAGTGTGTCTGGCGGTGTATTATATGCACAAGTTATTGAAAATGGATTTCAATTAGTGGACAGCACACCTAAAGTGATTTACAGGATTTTGAAAACTGGACTAGAAAATACATTTTTGGTTGAAAACAAACAAGCCATTGTTTATAAAAAGGGAAACCTATGGGTTCTGGAATACTATGCTAACAGTGCTTTAAAGATGGAAGAACTCAATATTAAGTTTTAGTGAGCTATTGAAGGCAAACGGTTAATATCCATACTTGTCTTTCCAACGCTGTTTCAAAAATTCACGATGGGCATTTTCACGAGCATTGTTGCCTGGGTCGTAAAGTTTAGTGTTTTTTATGTTCTCGGGTAAAAACTCTTGATTGGCAAAATTTAGGTCATAGTTATGGGCATATTTATAATTTTCGCCATAACCTAATTCTTTCATCAATTTTGTTGGTGCATTTCTAATTTCTAAAGGAACCGATAAGTCTCCAGTTTGTCTTACCAATTGCTGCGCTGTATTTATAGCTTTGTATGCTGCATTGCTCTTAGGGGAACAAGCCAAATACGTAGCACATTGGCTAAGTACTATTCTGGATTCAGGATAGCCAATAGCAGATACAGCTTGAAAGGTATTGTTTGCAATTACCAAGGCAGTTGGGTTAGCGTTACCTATGTCTTCACTGGCTAAGATAAGTAATCGGCGTGCTATAAATTTAACATCTTCACCCCCTTCAACCATGCGTGCTAACCAATACACAGCAGCATTGGGATCGCTTCCTCGTATCGATTTAATAAAAGCAGATATAATATCGTAATGCTGTTCTCCCGTTTTATCGTAGCGTACCGTATTGTTTTGGACCTTATCTAGAACCATGTCGTCAGTTATAACAATATCATCGCTACCGAGGGCATTGACAATAAGTTCAAATACATTAAGTAGTTTTCTGCCATCACCACCTGAAATTCTTAATAAAGCATTTGTTTCTTTTAATATTATATTCTTTTTAGAAAGATATTCATCTTTTTCGATGGCACGTTCTAAAAGAGTTTCTAAATCAGTCTTATCAAAGGCATTCAGAATATAAACCTGGCAGCGTGATAAAAGAGCAGGAATTACTTCAAAACTTGGATTTTCGGTAGTAGCCCCAATAAGTGTAATCCAACCTTTTTCTACGGCTTGTAACAAAGAATCTTGTTGTGATTTACTGAACCTATGAATCTCATCAATAAATAAGATGGGATTTTTAGTAGTAAATAATCCTCCACTTTGTTTGGCTTTGTCAATAACATCACGAACATCTTTAACGCCCGAATTTATGGCACTTAGGGTGTAAAATGGTCGACCAGATTCTGCTGCTATAATATTGGCAAGTGTAGTTTTTCCAGTGCCGGGTGGACCCCAAAATAACATAGATGGAATTAGACCCTGTTTAATGTGTTGTGTTAATGAACCATTTGCCCCAACCAAATGTGTTTGACTTACATAATCTGTTAATGTTTTGGGTCTTAAACGTTCTGCTAAAGGTTCATTCATAATGTAAAATTAAACTATTTATTACAGTGATGATAAGGAATCTTAAAAAAGAATTTAAGCTTAAAATGAATATCTGTTATGTGTCATGATGCAAAAAAACAGTGTTTGGAGATTCCGGCGAAAGGAGTGATGTATTTGATATTCAAAGTGTTATTGATTTATGTGAGCTCTGTTCTGAATGAAACAATGCGTAAATCATTACTAATAGCGGATATTCAAAAAGTTTAAATGTGACAATATAACATCAAAATAAACTATGGATTATAATTTGATATCTTTATGTTATGGAAAAAAGAGAACATTTTAAATTTTCTACAGGCGTAGTTGTATACCCAGTACTTTTCATACTTATTATTTGGATTGTGTTTTGGTTTGAGGTACGCTTCGGTTTTAATTTTAGTAAGTATGGTATATATCCATTGTCCGCTAAAGGACTACGTGGCATTATCTTGAGTCCATTTATCCATGGAGACATCAGCCATATTTATCATAATACAATACCTCTTTTTGTACTCTCTATGGCCTTGTTTTATTTTTATAGGCATATTGCTTGGAAAATTATTCTTTATGGTATTTTGATATCTGGATTTTTAACATGGTGCATAGGAAGACCTTCTTATCATATTGGAGCAAGCGGACTGATTTATATATTGGTAAGTTTTACGTTTTTTAAAGGCGTTTTTGCTAAACATTACAGGTTAATAGCTTTATCCTTGTTGGTTGTTTTTCTATATGGTAGCATGATATGGTATACTATGCCTGTTGAAGAAGGAATCTCTTGGGAAGGACATTTGTCAGGGATGATTACAGGATTGTTATTTGCGCTAATTTTCAGAAAAGAAATAGCTAAACCTAAGAAGTTTGATTGGGAACATGAAGACTATAATGAAGAGGACGATCCTTTTTTGAAGCATTTCGATGCAGATGGTAACTTTATTGAAACAATTGATGAAGTAGGGGTAGAGGAGAACCAAACAATTGTGAATTACACATTTAAGATAGATAAAGAAAATAAAGAGTAAAGAAAGACGGTTATCCTATACTTCAAAGAAAGACAATTTAGCCTAGTCTAAACGTTGACGTACAGCTTCATATAAAAATGCTCCACATGCTACCGAAACATTAAGCGACTCTATCTCACCCAGTAGTGGAAGTTTGGCTTTAGCATCTACTACTTTTAAAATAGACGGATTAATACCTCTGGCTTCGGACCCCATAATGATGGCGCAAGGTTCTTTAAAAGATACATCGAAAAGCGTATTATTCGTTTTTTCGGTGGCAGCAATTACTTTGATGCCCGATGCTTGCATGTAGAATACAGCGTCTTTTATATGGTCTACTTTGCAAATAGGTACTTTAAACACTGCACCGGCACTGGTTTTAATGGTATCGCCATTAACGGGAGCACCGCCTTTTTTCTGGATAATAATGCCGTCTACCCCTGTGCATTCGGCAGTTCTAATAATAGCACCAAAATTGCGAACATCACTTAGTTGATCTAATAGCAGGAACAAAGGCGTTTTCCCAGACTCCATAACGTTCAAAACCAATGTCTCTAAGTTATGAAAAGCGATAGGGGATATTTGTGCAACTGCTCCTTGGTGGTTCTTTTTAGTTAAGCGATTGAGTTTTTCAACAGGAACATAAGATTTATTAATACTATTTCTGTTAATAAGCGATTCCAACTCTTTAAACAGCTCACCTTGTAACCCTTTTTGAAGAAATACTTTGTCTATTGTTTCGCCTGCATTTATGGCTTCTATAATGGCACGAATACCAAAAATTTGTGTTTGATCTTGCATGGGGTAAAGATATAAAAGTTACCATTATAAAATTTAAATTATCTAAAGCGATAATTAGTTCAATGGACATTTTCTATTTTTTAACCCAAAAGAGGGTCTATTATTTTTTGTAAATTTATAGAAAAGTTAATCTACATGTTATTGAAAAAAAACACTAAATATTTTATTTTATTATTAGCAATTTTAGTAATCAATGTCGTAAATGGCCAGATTAATTTTATAGATAGGGCAGAAAGCTCAGGTTTGGGTATATCTTGTGGAACAACTTATCTAGGTAATGGAGTGTCCTTTTATGATTATAACAAAGATGGCTATGATGATTTAACCTTTGCAACTGAAGATGGACAAAACATACGGTTTTTTAAAAATACGGGTAGCAATGGTTTTATTGAAGAACATCTTAATATTTCTGAATTAAACTATCAAACTAAACAAGTTAATTGGGTAGATATAGATAACGACGGAGATAAAGATTTATATGTTACGAGTGATACGAATGGAAATAGATTATTTGTAAATGATGGCAATTTAAACTTTATTGACATTACGAATTTTTCAGGTTTGCCCGAGCAAAATATATTCACTTATGGAGCATCTTGGGGGGATTATAACAATGATGGTTACTTAGATGTTTTTATTTGTAGTTTTGATTCTAATAAAGCAATTCCAAATTTTCTTTATAAAAATAATGGTGATAACACATTTACTAATGTAAGTGAATCTGCTGGTATAAGTTCTTTAGGGCATTTGTCTTTTTGTGCAGCTTTTTTAGATTATAATAACGACGGTTGGCAAGATATTTATATATCTAATGATAGGATTTTTAATCCTAATATTTTATACAAGAATAACGGCGATGGTACGTTTACTGATAAAAGTCAGGAATCTAAATCAGATATAAGGATAGACGCAATGTCCGTAACCATTGATGACTTTGATAACGACGGTTGGTTTGATATATATGTAACTAATTCTCCTGATGATGGCAATGTTTTTTTAAGAAATAATGGAAATGGCACTTTTACCGATATAGCTCCATCCACTGGAACCAAAGTTTTTGGTGTTTGTTGGGGAGCAGTTTTCCTGGATGCTGAAAATGATAAAGATTTAGACTTGTACGTTAGTAGTTCGTTAAACGGGACTTCAGTTTATAATTCCTCTGTTTTTTTTGAGAATTTAGGCGATAATAAATTTCAAAGTGATATAAATGTAGGGTTTTTTAATGACAATAAGCCCAGTCATTCAAATGCAATTGGAGATGTAAATAATGATGGTTTATACGATATTATTGTGTCTAATACGGATGATGAGTTTATTAATCTTTGGATGAACGAATCTGTTACTAACAATAATTGGTTAAGGATAGAGTTAGAAGGAACTGTAAGTAACCGAGATGGAATAGGATCGGTAATAGAGATTTCTGCAAACGGTACAAAACAATACCGTTATACGTTGTGTGGAGAAGGGTATTTATCTCAAAACTCGTCATCCGAAATATTTGGAGTTGGGAGTGATACTTTAGTAGATTATGTTAAAGTAAAATGGTTAAGTGGTATTGAAGACTATTATTATAACGTTGATGTTAACCAATCACTAACTTTAAAAGAAGGTACAGGCAGTACGATTATCCCAGTATATGGATGTAAAAATCCTAATTCATGCAATTTTAACCCCAATGCAACTATTGATGATGGTTCGTGTGTTTTTGCTGAGTCAGGGGTTATTCTTGGAAAGTCTAATTCTATTCCGCTGAGAACAGAGAAATATACTCATAGTTTAACTGGCAGAGAAGCATACTTTTGGACGGTTGTGAATGGAGAAATTCTTGATGGACAAGGTACAAATACAATTAGTGTTAAGTGGGATATAGCCTCTAAAGGTGTTGTTTCGGTTGTTAATAAGAATGATAATTGCATGTCTAATGCTGTTTCTTTAGAGGTGCCCTTATCTATAAATTTGCGTTTAGAAGATGCTAATTATTCTGTAGCAAGATTATGGAACGAACTATTGCTGGAAGCTATAAGGACAGATTATGCAAGACCTACAGTTCATGCTCGAAATTTGTTTCATACAAGTATCGCAATGTATGATTCGTGGGCCATTTATAATAAGAATAATGAAGCTTATTTAATTGGTAAGGATTTACATGGTTTTATTTGTGACTTTGATGGCTTTTCACATTCTGTAGATTATCAGGTTTCTGATGCAGTTAATAAAACTTTAAGTTTTGCTGTTTATAGGTTGTTAGAGCACAGGTTTAGAAAATCTCCAAACTGGGAAACTATTTCAAAACGCTTAGATGAGTTAATGGAGCTACTAGGTTATGATATTAATTATAATTCTATTGACTATTCAAATGGAGAACCTGCTGCTTTAGGCAATTTTATTGGAGCTAAAATAATTGAATATGGACTTCAAGATGGTTCGAATGAATTAAATGGGTATACCAACGAATATTATTTTCCTGTAAATGAGTCTTTAGCTCCAATTGTTAGTGGCAACGAAACCATTTCTAACCCTAATAGATGGCAACCACTTTCATTAGATGTGTATATTGATCAAAGTGGGAATATAGTGTCTCCTACTAATTCTGTTCCAGAATTTTTGAGTCCAGAATGGGGTAATACGCTTCCTTTTTCTTTGAAGCAGAAAGATTTGAGTATTTATTCTCGAAATTCAAACAGTTATAGAGTATACCATGACCCTGGAGCACCTCCTTTTATAGATGCAGAAGATGCTTCTTTATCTAATGTGTACAAGTGGGGGTTTTCTTTGGTTTCCATTTGGAGTTCTCATCTGTCTCCTAATGATGGTGTAATGTGGGATATATCTCCGAAATCTATAGGTAACATAGCATCAAGTTCTTTTCCTAATGATTTTTATGCTTATAAAGATTTTTATAACCAGATTGAAGGAGGAGATATTGGTAATGGCCACAATTTAAATCCAATCACAAATCAAGCTTATGTCGAGCAAATAGTGCCTAGAGGAGACTATACTAGGGTTCTGGCTGAATTCTGGGCTGATGGCCCCGACTCAGAAACCCCTCCAGGGCATTGGTTTGTTTTGTTAAATTATATTAATGACCACCCATTAATTCAAAAGAAATTCGAAGGGAACGGTTCTGTTTTAAGTGATATTGAATGGGAAGTAAAGTCCTATTTTATATTGGGAGGAGCTATGCATGATGCTGCTATTGCTGCATGGGGTATTAAGGGTTGGTATGACTATATACGTCCTATTTCTGCTATTAGATACATGGCAGGTAAAGGTCAAAGCTCTGAAACAAATATGGATAATTTTGATATTGATGGTATGCCTTTAATGGATGGATTTGTTGAGGTAGTTGGTGAAGAAGACTCTTTGGCAGGAGATAATGGTGAAAATGTAGGTAAGATTAAACTATATGCTTGGAGAGGTCATAGTTATATTCAAGATGCAGAAACAGATGAAGCTGGTGTTGGTTGGATTCTTGCTGAAAATTGGTGGCCGTACCAACGTCCATCATTTGTTACTCCTCCGTTTGCTGGCTATGTTTCTGGACACTCAACTTATTCGAGAGCTGCTGCCGAAATACTTACTAGGTTAACAGGTTCTCCATTTTTTCCGGGAGGACTTGGAGAGTTTCATGCAAATAAAAATGAGTTTTTAGTTTTTGAAGAAGGACCTAGTCAAGATATAATATTACAATGGGCTACTTATAGAGATGCGTCAGATCAATGTAGCCTTTCAAGAATATGGGGAGGCATCCATCCACCAATGGATGATATTCCTGGTAGAATAATAGGAGAGAAAATAGGGGTAGAGACATTTAATTTTGCAAAAAAATATTTTGATAATCAAAACGAAAAAGAAATTGAGATGGTTGCATATCCTAACCCTGTGGGTAATTCCGATCAATTGTTTATTAATAACACTGATGAAGGAATGGCGTTTGAATTATTTAATTTACAAGGAAAGAACTTGCCTATAGATTACGAGTTTAATAAATCAAACCATCAAACTAAGATAAGGTTTGTTGGCAGTTTGTCAACAGGAATTTACATTTTAAGGACAGAAGGGAGATTTTGGAAAATAGCATTAATGAATTAATTAGCTTAACCTTGTTTGACTTAAAAAATTAAAGGGCTAGCAGATTAACAATTTGGGTAAAGTAAGTCTATAAAACACGAAAGGCGACTATTTTTTAGTCGCCTTTCTTTATGTGTTAATATCCAATTTTTATGGACTTGTGTACTCAGGACATGTTCCAGGCTCAGGCCCAAAAGGTCCAAACTCTACTCCATCAGGGTTGGTAATGGTGTAAACATGTTCTTCTTCCCATGATCCACTTGTGTAAGAAATACGTAAAACTCCTGTTCCAGAAGGAACATTGAACACATGTGTTGCAGCGTCAGTGGCTGGAATTGTGTAGTCTGTTGTGGATCCATCTATTTCAACAGTAACAAATGCACCGTCCCATCCATCTCCAAACAAATCTGTCATGTCTATGGTCCAATCACCAGATATCGGGTTATTGTTAGGAGGACAAGGGATGGCAAAACTAAATTCAAATGCATTTCTATAGCCTGTCTCGTCTAAAAGATCACTACTATTATTACCTCCTTTTACTCCGTCTTCTTCAGTAAAAGTTTGTCTGTCATTGCCTTTGTAAACAATTCCCTTGTCATTTACAGCAGTTCCAGTAAAAGAAAAGGTGTCAGCAAAACCAACGTCTGCAATGTCAAACCCTAAAGCACTTGCTAAATCAGACATAGTAATAGTTAAATTAGCAGGAAATGAGGTAACAGTTTCTCCAAATGCTACAGGGCCGTATTCTTCGCCTGCAACCATTGCAGAAGCTTCAATACTGTAGCTGGCTACATTTCCATCGGGTGCTTCAAGAACGTTAGTTACTGTAATGTTAGCAGCTTCAGCTAAACTTGCTATGTTCACAACTGTTGGGAAGGGAGTTTCAAATCTCACAA
Organism: Snuella lapsa; assembly: GCF_039539345.1. Taxonomy (NCBI): domain Bacteria; kingdom Pseudomonadati; phylum Bacteroidota; class Flavobacteriia; order Flavobacteriales; family Flavobacteriaceae; genus Snuella; species Snuella lapsa. Next base: position 115,762 of record NZ_BAABCY010000035.1, read on the forward strand.
AGCCTCCCAATTCGAAAACGTTAAAAATATCCTTATCTTCATCTTCACATGAGAAAAGGGTAATACTAAAAACAGCGAGTAAACATGCCATAGCTGTAATAGTATAATTTAAAAAAGCTATTTTTTTCATAATACAATATTTTTATTTTAAATTATCAGGATTAGTATCCCAGAAAACTTTGGTTGTAACTGGCTTTTCTGGAATGTTAGGATTGGTGGCCGATTCTGCAGCAGGATACAAGAAACTTCTCATAAAGGAACCGGCTTCAATAACAGGATCAGACATGTCACTGGGCATACTCGTTCTTCTATACATGTTATATGCTTCAATGCCATTGCCCCAAAGCGCTATATAGTATTCTTTCATAATAATATCTAAACGCTCTTCATCAGATGTAGCAGCATCGTAAGCATCTAAAACATAATCAACATAATTATTAACATTGTCTGTAGTTATCAAGTATTCCTCTGGTCGGTCACCAACAGTTACTTCTTCATTAACATCTTCTGTATCCGGATCATCAGGAATCAAAATATTACTTAAAGAGGCCGTTATAGCACTTGATTGGAAATTAGCAACTTTATCCATAGATGCACGTATACCTTCTTCCAAGAGTGTTCTCGGATTTCCTGTTGTTCCAATTGTTAATGCTGATTCAGCCATTAAAAATTTAACATAAGAAGATAACATAAAAGGGAAAATACCAGCACCACCAGCTCCAACATTATTAGTAACTGGTTTAAAGTCATCACCGTCATAAGCTCCACCTACAGGATACAATCCATAAGTCGTTCTTAATAATTGATCGGGATCTACACCTGCATCGTAACCATGGTCTCTTCCCCAATAGAAATCACCAATATAACAGAAGTTTATTACAGCATCTCCTTCACAGTCTAAGAAATCACCTTCTGGCGCAGTAGGTGTTTGGCGATAAAAATAATAACGTAATCTAGGATCATTAAAGCCTTTGTCGTCTTTTAATAGATACATGTAGTAATTGTTCATGAAATCGTCGGCTCCATCAGAATCATAACATAATGCATAGTAAGGATGACGGCTTTCGCCAGTAGCACTAGATACCGTAGAATACTTAAACTCTAAATCTTCACTGGCATCATCTATTATGCCTTGGCTAATTAAAGTGTTAATTTCAGATTGAAAGTTACCGATTAATCTCATTTGCGCGTACATTTTAAATTTAAGTGTACGTGCAGCCGTTATCCATTTTGAAGCATCACCAGCGTAAAACAAATCATCGGCAGGCATTATACTGGCATTATTAAGAGCAGCAATAGCTTCGTCAAGAACAACAAGCATGTCGTTATATATTACTTGACCGTCTTCAACGTTTGGAGCAATAACAGCTGAGCCTTGTAAAGCTTCGCTATAAGGAACATCTCCCCAAATATCAACTAGGGTTACAAAAGCAAATGCTTTAATTACCTTGGCAATTCCAATGTGACCCTGTAGATCTCTTTCTTCCGCAATGGGAAGCAGAACGTTAATGTCCTGAAGTGTCTCTCTGTAAAGATCTTTCCAAGCATCATCCAACGAGCCATTAGACGCGGCAAAAGGCCCAGAATAGTTACCAAATAAATGCTGCATTCTAACAGTTTCTGCGGCTCTTACATTAAGTCCGTCTTCATTATCTTCATTGTAAGCAATAGCTGCAACAAAACGCAGTTGTGCATTGTTAAGAAGTAAATCAGGATCGGCACTTTCTGGCGTTAATTCGCTAGGATTATTCAATAAATCCAAATTTGTAGTTTCACATCCCATAGCTAAGGCTAGAAGAAGGAAACAAATAGGTATTAATTTTATATTCTGTGTTTTCATTTTCTAATTTTTTTTAATTTAAAAAGTAGCCTTAAAACTAAATCCATACTTTTTTGAAGTTGGTGCAGTTTGGAAGTCAAGACCAAGACCGTTACCAACACCTGTACTTAATGTTTCAGGATCAAAATTGGTGTACTTTGGAATATTAGGAGAATAGAACCATAAATTTTGCCCTAGTAAAGTAAATGACATTGACCCAAACGGGGTTTTAGCTAAGAATTTCTTAGGTAGGTCGTAGGTTAATGAAATCTCTCTTAATCTTACTGTAGAGCCATCAAATATTTGGTTGTCTGAAGTGTCTACATAATTAAGGAACCATAATTCATTAGTACCCTGTTGGATGGCGTTGGGTATTTTGTTTCCTGACCCATCCAGTAATACTTCTCCCGTGTTAGGGTTAGCATAAAATCCAGAGATGACTTTAGTGCCTTCTCTATTATCTTGAAACTTCGTAACACCCCTTCTTAAAAGGTTGTTTATTGTATTAGATGAAAAATCGCCTCCATGTACGTATTCAACCTGGGCAGTTAAAGTTAAGCCCTTGAAAGAAAAGCTATTAATTGTAGTTAATTGCCAATCTGGGTTAGGGTCTCCAATTATTTCATCGTCAAAGCCTAAGGCGCTACTGTCTAAAATATTACCTGTAGTAGGATTGATTAGTAAATTACCTTCGTCATCTCTCAATGCATAGCTGCCTTTTATAACACCAAGGGGTTCGCCTTCTATAGCATAGTTACCTAAATTAGAAAAACCAGCTATAAAAACATCTCCAGCAGGAAGATCTTTAACTTCACTTTCCATAGCTGTAAAAGTAAAGTTTGATAGCCATTTAAAGTTATCATTTTCAATTGGTCTAATGCCTAAATCAACCTCAATTCCCTGAGTTAAAATTTTACCAGCATTAACAGTGGTTCTTTCAAAACCTGTTGATAACGGAATGGTAGAGCTTAAAATTTGGTCTTTCGAATCTCTTGTAAAGACACTTAACTCTAAATCAATTCTATTGTTTAATAGTTTTGCTTCTACACCAGCCTCAATTTCAGAATGTAGTTCTGCTTTAAGATTAGGATTTGATTCAACGTCAACACCACTGGATAATGAACCGCTAGAGTTTACATTTACTACTCGGCCTCCTCGAGTAGTGAATGCAGCAGTACCTAGGGCAAGTGTTTGTCTCGTTCTGTATGGGCTTGGAAAACCAGCTGAAGTACCATAACCAACTCTAAACTTCAAATAATTTAATCCGTCTGATTTCAAACTAGGGATAGCAGAAGTTGGAATTATCGAAAGGGCTGCACTAGGGTAAAAAAGTGATCGGTTATCAATTTCAACTGTAGATGTCCAGTCATTTCTTCCTGCTAAAGTTAAAAATAAATAGTTAGAGTAGTCTAGCTGTAGTTGGCTATAAACACCTATCGTGTTCTCTTTTTGAATAAAGTCTAATGAACTTCCAAGAGGATCTTGATTACTTTGAGTTTTAAAGTTGTTATGATCAATAAAGTCAAAAACAACTTGCCCTGTACTGGCAACGCCAAATTTGTCATAAACTTCAGAGTTGGTATTAATACCAAGAGTGGCATTTAAACCTAGATTTTCAGCGAGGTTTATATCGTTAACATTAAGAATTAAACTGTGATCCCAAATGGTATTCGTAGCCGATGTAGTTTTTAGAAAACCCTCTCGAGCAATTAAAGCACTTACACCTCCTTGGTTGATATAAAATTGTTGTCTTTCTGTGTAGGTGTCATAACCTACACGATAAGTTAATTTTAGATTTTCACTTATATCAAACATTGTACTTATAGAATTGTAAAACCTATTTACGTTTATAGATTCTTGAGAATTGTCTATTAGCCAGCGAGGGTTCTCTTGATCGGTTCTATAGTATACACTAGCTCCTGTAAAAGGATCTTGATAAGGAAGTCCTATTAAATCAAAATTTCTTGGCACAAATAAAGTTCTAGTAAAGATGGAAAAGTTGCCTGTACCATTATCGGCAGAAACCGGAGGCGTAATAAATTTACTGGTTGAAAAATTGAAAGAACCGTTTATAGTAAATTTATTGCTCAATTTAACAGAACCACCAGCTCCAAAATTTGTTCTTTTAATGTTATTTCCTCTTACGTAACCGTCTTCATCTGTATTGCCGAAATTTATATTAAAAGAAGCATTCTCAGTTCCCTTAGATACATTTACAGATGTTGTTCGTCCAAGACCAGTTCTGAAAAAATCTTTCACATTGTTTTTAAAATTTTGATAAGGAACAGTAACACCTGCATATTCTGGAAATGATTCATTTAAAGCAGGTAAGTCGTAATGATGCCTAACCGTGAAATTGCCATCAAATCGTCCTCCCCAGTTTCCAACAAATCCAACGTTAACAGAGTTATCACCCCCTTGACCATAAACATCTGTGTAATCTGGTAAGCTTGAAATTTCATTGAAAAAAACAGATTGATTAAGGCTTACTTCAAAACCTTTATCAGCACTTCCATCTCCACCTGTTTTGGTAGTGATCAATATTACACCATTTCTACCGGCATCACCATAAAGAACTGTAGCACTTAGTCCTTTTAAGACACTCATTGAAGCAATGTTGTTAGGGTCTAAATCTAAAAATCTACTGGAAGCAGATACAGAACCGTTACCTGTAGTAACATTACTTTCAGCATTGGTACTTGTGTTAAACGGAACTCCATTTATAACAAACAAAGGTTGATTGTCGCCTGTAATAGAAACATTGCCTCTAATTTTTATATTGGTTCCACTACCTGCTAAACCACCTGTTCCTACAACGCTTACACCAGCTATTTTACCAGATAAAACTCTTGCAATATCAGCTTCAGGTCGGCTTTCTACTTGTTCAGAATTTAAAGTTGTTACTGCATACCCTAAAGCCTTTTTCTCCCTTCTAATGCCTTGAGCAGTGACAACAACCTCTTCTAAAACAGCGGTGTCCTCTTTCATTGTAACATTAATTGTATTGGAGGATCCAACTGTGATTTCTTGACTTGTGTATCCAACAAAACTAAATACAAGAATATCTCCTGTACTAGCGTCAATTGAATAATTACCATCGAAATCGGTTGAGGTACCAGAGGATGTACCTTTTACTAAGACAGTCGTGCCAGGTAAAGGTAATCCCGTTTCATCGGATACCGTTCCTGAAATTGTCTTCTCTTGTGCAAAAGTTAATTGCACAACAAACGCTAGTAATAGCGTTAGAATTCCACTAAACTTTGTTTTCATTTTAATAATTATTTGAATTAGTCAATGTCAAAAATCTTAATAAAATCTTAATAAAGCAATAAATATTGGTTAAAATTTACTTTTTTCACCCTTCTCGATAGACAAAAGGCAAAATTTATACTTTAAAACTGGGTTGTAAGGCTTAAATGAACTTTTGAATTGGATAGTTTAAATTTTTGATTTTCGCTTTTCCCATTAGCGTAGTTTAATTTAAAAAGTCCAGACTTAGTTATGATTCCTAAACCAAATCCATATCCAAATAGTTTTTCTTTCCTATGTAACATTTTGTTCTCAAAATACGAAGCGTCTGTAATGGTGTGGATGTAGAGATTGTTGCCTAGTTGTAGTCTGTATTCGGTATTTATTGTACTATAGAAAGAAGCCTGTAAGCTGTTCTCTTCAAAGCCTCTGATAGAATTGATGCCTCCAAATCGCAATAATTCATTTTCGAGGTACGTATTAGATATTAAATTGGCACTATTTACTTTTAGAAACAAACTGTTTTTTTTGTTAAGATTGATGATTGTAAAAGCGTTTAGGGTAATGCCAGTTTGTTTGTTTTCGATGTCCGATGAGATTCTTTTACCTAAGGTAGTTTCTATATATAAATTTGAGTGCAATGGAAATAATAAGTTATTGGATTGGGTTTTTGTGTATTCGTAAGCAAAAGTGAAAGCTGTGGTTTTGTAGTCTTTTATGTTTGTATTAGTATTTAAGGATAGTAAATTACTTGACTGAGAGGTTAAAACGCCTGAATATATTTTATGATTAGAATTAATGAGGTAATTGAGCTTTGCTGATTGGTTAATAGTGGTAAATAACGAATCTTTTTTAAATATATGGAGTCGCAGGTTGATACCTATTGGAGATTTGAATAGGTAAGGAAGACTTAAGTTTGTTTCAAAAGTTTTTTGATTGCCCTCGTCGCTCTTGTAAAGTAGTTTTAAGGATTCTCCATAATTTAAATTATTAATAAGATTAAGATCTAAGTAGCCGTCAAATTCTAACTTTCCAGTTTCGGTGTTAGTTCCAAATCCTAAAAAACCGTTAAACGAATTACTTTTTGATTTTTCTATGTATAAATAAACAATTGTGGAATCTTTTGAGAATAATACTTCAGGGGGCTTTATTTGGTTGGCAAAATTCAGGTTGTTAAATAATTCTGTTTTTCTTTTTATGTTATCGCTGTTATAAATTTGCTTGGGTTTTATTTTAAAGAAATGGTTTAGATATGCTTTAGGGAACAATTCATACCCCCTTATTATAATATTGTTTATGGTTCTTGGTTCTTTGTGGGATTCGAGGACTAAGTCGGCTCTTAGTTTTAAATTTTCAGTAGGAACGATGTTGGCTAATCTCAGTTTAGAAAAAGGGAAGCCTTTTTCAATGTTTTTTGAGTTGATATAATGTAGTGAATTCTCGATGGTTTTAAAATCTAATTCGAAGTAAGTATCAAAAACACGTTTTGAAATGGCTTTTAAAATGGAAGCATCTATGGTAGTATTGTCGTAATATATATATATGGTGTGGTATTTCTTTTTTAACTCGAAGGTGGTTGAAAAGGTGGAGTCATTTAGTTTAATTGCGGGCGAGCATTTGTTTTCAATATAACCTAGCTTTGAAAGTTTTTTTTGAAGTGTTTTAATTTCGTTTGCTATTGAGACGTAGTTCTTATGGGGCGTGCTAACGTAGCCTATGGAATCTATGGTATGGGAGTCGGTATCGGAGGTTCCTTTGATTTTAAGGCGCAGGTTTTGACTATAGGATTCCGAAGCAAAGAGAGAGCATATAATAAGGAGTAAAAATAGAAGTTTTTTCACGTTAAACAAAGTGTACATTCATTGTGTAAATCTAACGGAAAACATATACTTATAATACAGACATGCTTATTAATTTTAAACTTAGTTGAAAATTAATGTTTTAGGATTTGAATTTTTAATTTTAATTTCTACCTTTGCAGCCCTCTTAGAAGAGGATTTTTAAATTTATATATAATTTATGCCAACAATTTCACAATTAGTAAGAACAGGAAGAGCCAAAATAACCAAGAAGAGTAAATCGGCTGCTTTGAATTCTTGTCCTCAAAGACGTGGGGTTTGTACGCGTGTTTACACTACAACACCAAAGAAACCTAACTCAGCAATGCGTAAAGTTGCAAGGGTTAGATTAACAAATGGTAATGAGGTAAATGCATACATCCCAGGAGAAGGACACAATTTACAAGAGCACTCGATAGTATTGGTTAGAGGTGGAAGGGTAAAAGATTTACCGGGAGTTAGATATCATATCGTTCGTGGCGCCTTAGACACAGCTGGTGTAGCAGGTAGAACACAACGTAGATCTAAGTACGGTGCTAAACGCCCTAAAAAGTAAAACAGAGTTAGAAGTTAAAAGTTAAAAGTTAAAAGTTGTAAAACTAAAACTGTTAGCCGTTAGCCAATAACAAATAACTTAAAAGAAGACATGAGAAAAAGACAAGCTAAAAAAAGACCGCTTTTACCGGATCCAAGATTTAACGATCAGTTGGTTACGCGTTTTGTAAATAACATGATGTGGGATGGTAAAAAGTCTGTAGCGTTTAAAGTTTTCTATGATGCGATTGACATTGTAGATGCTAAAAAGACAGACGATGAAAAATCTGCCTTAGAGATTTGGAAAGATGCTTTATCTAATGTGATGCCTCACGTAGAAGTGCGTAGCCGTCGTGTTGGAGGTGCTACTTTTCAAATTCCAATGCAAATACGTCCTGACCGCAAGATATCAACAGCGATGAAGTGGTTAATAGGATATGCGCGTAAAAGGAATGAGAAATCTATGTCACAAAGGTTAGCAGCTGAGATTTTAGCAGCAGCTAAAGAAGAAGGGGCGGCCGTTAAGAAAAGAGTTGATACTCATAAAATGGCAGAAGCAAATAAAGCATTCTCTCACTTTAGATTTTAATAAGAAATGGCAAGAGATTTAAAATTTACTAGAAATATTGGTATTGCTGCACATATTGATGCAGGTAAAACTACTACTACAGAGCGTATTCTTTATTATACAGGAGTGTCCCACAAAATTGGTGAGGTTCATGATGGTGCCGCTACTATGGATTGGATGGAGCAGGAACAAGAAAGAGGTATCACAATTACCTCGGCTGCTACCACTTGTACATGGAACTTCCCGTTAGAGAATGGACAACCAACACCTGATACTGAAGGTTATCATTTTAATATAATAGATACTCCAGGTCACGTTGACTTTACCGTAGAGGTGAACCGTTCACTACGTGTATTAGACGGATTGGTGTTTTTATTTAGTGCAGTTGATGGTGTAGAGCCTCAATCTGAAACTAACTGGAGACTTGCAGATAACTACAAAGTTCCAAGGATTGGTTTTGTTAATAAAATGGACCGTCAAGGATCTAACTTTTTAGGTGTTTGTCAACAGGTAAAAGATATGTTGAAGTCTAATGCAGTGCCAATTGTATTGAACATTGGTGATGAGGCAGACTTTAAAGGAATTATCGATTTAGTTAAAAACCGTGCTATTATATGGCATGATGAAACACAAGGGGCTACTTTTGATGTTATCGATATTCCAGAAGACATGAAGGAAGAAGCTCGTAAATATCGTGCACTTTTAATTGAAGAAGTTGCTACTTACGATGAGAATCTTTTAGAAAAATTCATGGAAGATGAAGATTCAATTACAGAAGAAGAAGTGCACGCTGCACTTAGAGCTGCTGTAATGGATATGGCTATTATTCCCATGATTTGTGGTTCTTCATTTAAAAATAAAGGGGTGCAGTTCTTGTTAGATGCTGTATGTCGTTATTTGCCTTCACCTATAGATAGAGATAATATTGTAGGGACTAACCCAAACACAGGAGCTGAAGAAGTTCGTAAGCCAGATGTAAAAGATCCATTCTCAGCATTAGCATTTAAAATTGCTACCGATCCTTTTGTTGGACGTTTGGCATTCTTTAGAGCTTATTCTGGTCGTTTGGATGCAGGTTCTTATATTTTGAATAACCGTTCAGGTAAAAAAGAGCGTATCTCACGTATCTACCAAATGCACTCAAACAAGCAAAATGCTATTGATTTTATTGAAGCGGGAGATATTGGAGCAGCTGTAGGGTTTAAAGATATTAAGACAGGTGATACCATGTCTGCAGAAAACGCACCAATTGTGTTGGAATCTATGGATTTTCCAGATCCAGTAATTGGTATAGCGGTTGAGCCTAAGACTAAGGCAGATGTTGATAAATTAGGTATGGCTTTGGCTAAATTATCTGAAGAAGATCCAACATTTACAGCTAGGACAGATGAAGCTTCAGGACAGACTATTATTTCTGGAATGGGTGAACTTCACTTAGATATTATTGTTGACCGTTTGAAGCGTGAGTTTAAGGTTGAAGTTAATCAAGGACAGCCTCAAGTTGAGTACAAAGAAGCTATTACACAACGTGCAGAGCACAGAGAAGTTTACAAGAAACAATCTGGTGGACGTGGTAAATTCGCAGATATTGTATTTACACTAGAGCCTGCTGAAGAAGGTAAGGTTGGATTAGAGTTTGTTTCCGAAATAAAAGGTGGTAACGTTCCAAAAGAATTTATTCCATCTGTAGAGAAAGGATTCAAAATGGCTATGGTTAATGGACCTTTGGCAGGATATGAAGTTGATGCTATGAAAGTGACATTAACTGACGGTTCTTATCACGATGTAGATTCAGATCAATTATCGTTCGAATTAGCTGCTAAGCTTGGGTTTAAAGCTGCCGCTAAAGCTGCTAAAGCTGTGATTATGGAACCAATCATGAAACTTGAAGTTATCACTCCAGAAGAAAATATGGGTGATATTGTAGGTGACTTAAACCGTCGTCGTGGTCAAGTTAGTGATATGGGAGATAGAGCTGGAGCTAAAACAGTAAAAGCTACCGTGCCATTATCAGAAATGTTCGGATACGTAACGACGTTAAGAACATTATCTTCAGGTCGTGCGACATCAACTATGGAATTTTCACATTATGCTGAGACACCTTCAAATATTTCTGAAGAAGTGATTAAAGCTGCTAAAGGTGTTGAAGCTTAAATATTAAGAAAATGAGTCAAAAAATCAGAATAAAATTAAAATCTTACGATCACAATTTAGTAGACAAGTCTGCTGATAAGATTGTAAAAACAGTAAAAAGTACAGGTGCTGTTGTAACTGGGCCAATTCCATTACCAACTCACAAGAAAATTTTCACTGTTTTACGTTCACCACACGTAAATAAAAAGTCAAGAGAACAATTTCAATTAAGCTCTTATAAGCGTTTACTTGATATTTATTCATCATCATCTAAAACAATTGATGCTTTGATGAAACTTGAATTACCAAGTGGTGTTGAAGTAGAGATAAAAGTATAGTTTGCCATTCCTGCGAAGGCAGGAATCTAACATGTCCCACCGATGCGGTCGCGGGAAAAACGGAAAAATGCAGTTCAAGGTCGAAATGTGTTTTGGCCTTGAATTTTTAATAACAAATAGTAATAATTAATAAATAGTAAATATGTCTGGGTTAATAGGAAAGAAAGTCGGTATGACCAGCATCTTTGATGAAAATGGAAAGAATATTCCATGTACAGTAATCGAAGCTGGACCATGTATCGTTACCCAAGTCAGAACCAATGAAGTTGATGGCTATGAAGCTGTACAGCTTGGTTTCGATGACGCGACAGAAAAAAGTGCTACTAAGGCTGATCTAGGTCATGCTAAAAAGGCAGGGACTTCTGTAAAACGCAAAGTTGTTGAATTCAAAGGTTTTGATGAGGAGTACAAGTTAGGTGATGCAATCACTGTAGAGCACTTCAACGAAGGAGAATTTGTTGATGTATCAGGAACATCTAAAGGAAAAGGATTCCAGGGTGTTGTAAAACGTCACGGATTTGGTGGTGTAGGTCAAGCTACCCACGGTCAGCACAACCGTTTAAGAGCACCAGGGTCAATTGGAGCTGCGTCGTATCCTGCACGCGTATTCAAGGGCATGAAAATGGCCGGAAGAATGGGTGGAGAAAAAGTGAAAGTTCAAAATTTAAGAGTGTTAAAAGTAGTAGCTGAAAAGAACCTACTTGTTGTTAAAGGTTGCGTGCCTGGACACAAAAACTCTTATGTAATTATTAGAAAGTAATGGAAGTAGCAGTTTTAGATATAAACGGAAAAGATACTGGTAGAAAGGCGAACCTTTCTCAAGAAGTATTTGCTATTGAGCCTAATAATCATGCGGTATATTTGGATGTTAAGCAATACTTAGCAAACCAAAGACAAGGAACTCACAAGTCTAAAGAGCGTGGTGAGATATCTGGAAGTACACGTAAGATTAAAAAACAAAAAGGTACTGGTACTGCAAGAGCAGGTAGTATTAAGTCTGGTGTATTTAAAGGAGGAGGTCGTATGTTTGGGCCAAGACCAAGAAATTACAGCTTCAAACTTAATAAAAACCTTAAGCGTTTAGCACGTAAATCGGCATTAAGTATTAAAGCTAGCGAGAAGTCTATCGTTGTATTGGAAGACTTTACATTTGAGTCGCCAAAAACAAAAAACTTTACCGCAGTGCTAAAAGCCTTAAACCTAGAAGATAAAAAATCTTTGTTTGTGTTGGGAGGGTCAAATAATAATGTATATTTGTCATCGCGCAATTTAAAAGGTTCTGAAGTTGTAACTAACACAGAATTAAGCACTTATAAGATTTTAAATGCAAATCAAGTAGTGCTTTTAGAAGGTGCTTTAGAAGGAATTGAAACAAACTTAAGTAAATAAGAAACAGATGAGTATCTTAATTAAACCTATAATCACAGAAAAAGCGACTACAGATAGCGAGTTAAGAAACTGCTATACGTTTTCGGTGAATACAAAGGCGAACAAGGTAGAAATTAAAAAAGCGGTTGAGGCTGCTTATGGTGTTTCTGTTGAAAAAGTTCGTACTATAAATGTCCGTCCAGATAGAAGAACCCGTTATACAAAAACAGGTATTCAACATGGTAAAACAAATGCTGTTAAAAAAGCAATTGTACAACTGGCGGAAGGTGAAATGATTGATTTATACAGTAACATGTAATTAGACAAGAATGTCAGTAAGAAAATTAAAACCAATCACGCCAGGTCAGCGTTTTAGAGTAGTTAATGGATTTGACGCCATTACTACTGATAAGCCGGAAAAGAGCTTGCTCGTTCCGAATAAAAGATCTGGTGGTAGAAACAGTCAAGGAAAAATGACCATGCGCTATATAGGTGGAGGTCATAAAAGAAAGTATCGTATTATCGATTTTAAAAGAGACAAAGCAGGAATTCCTGCCGAAGTTAAGTCGATTCAATACGATCCAAACAGGACAGCATTTATCGCGTTGTTAAACTATCAAGACGGTGAGAAAAGATACATTATCGCCCAAAATGGTTTGCAAGTAGGACAAAATGTAGTGTCAGGATCAGAGGGTATTGCTCCAGAAATTGGAAATGCAATGCCATTAAGCCAAATTCCATTAGGAACGATTATTTCTTGTGTTGAGCTAAGACCAGGGCAAGGTGCTGTAATTGCACGAAGTGCTGGAGCTTTTGCTCAGTTAATGGCAAGAGACGGGAAGTTTGCTACAATTAAGTTACCATCTGGAGAAACACGATTAATTCTGGTTAATTGTATGGCTACTATCGGAGTTGTTTCTAACTCAGACCATCAGTTGTTAGTATCTGGTAAAGCAGGTAGAACAAGATGGTTAGGTAGAAGACCTCGTACTAGACCTGTAGTTATGAACCCTGTTGATCACCCAATGGGTGGTGGTGAAGGACGTGCTTCTGGTGGACATCCAAGATCTAGAAACGGCGTTCCTGCTAAAGGATTTAGAACACGTTCTAAAAAGAATCCAACAAATAAATACATTGTAGAACGTAGAAAGAAATAAGACATGGCAAGATCATTAAAAAAAGGACCTTACGTTCATTATAAATTAGAGAAAAAAGTAGCTGCTAATGTAGAAGCTGATAAAAAGACAGTAATTAAGACTTGGTCTAGAGCCAGTATGATTACTCCAGATTTTGTTGGACAAACAATTGCAGTGCATAATGGCCGTCAATTTGTGCCTGTTTACGTTACAGAAAATATGGTAGGTCATAAATTAGGAGAATTTTCACCAACACGATCGTTTAGAGGTCATGCAGGTGCTAAAAACAAAGGTAAAAAGTAGTAAGCTATGGGAAGTCGTAAAAAACAAATGGCAGACGCTATTAAGGAAAGAAAGAAGCATGTTGCTTTTGCTAAACTTAATAATTGTCCTACATCTCCAAGAAAAATGCGTTTAGTAGCCGATTTAGTAAGAGGTGAACGCGTAGAGAAAGCACTTAACATATTAAAATTCAGTCAAAAAGAAGCGTCTAACCGTTTAGAGAAATTGTTGTTGTCTGCAATCGCAAACTGGCAATCTAAAAACGAAGATGCTAATATTGAAGAGGCCGAATTATTTGTAAAGGAAATTAGAGTAGATGGCGGATCTATGTTAAAAAGATTACGTCCAGCTCCTCAAGGTCGTGCTCACAGAATAAGAAAGCGTTCTAACCACGTAACAATAGTAGTTGGAGCTAACAATAACACACAAAGCTAAGATAGAAGTATGGGACAAAAAACAAATCCAATCGGAAATCGCTTAGGTATTATCAGAGGATGGGAATCTAATTGGTATGGAGGCAATGATTATGGAGATAAGCTTGCTGAAGATGACAAAATTAGAAAATACGTTCATGCACGTTTATCTAAAGCTAGTGTATCCAGAGTAATTATAGAGCGAACCTTAAAACTTGTAACCGTTACTATCACTACGGCGCGTCCAGGTATCATTATTGGTAAAGGCGGTCAAGAGGTAGACAAGTTAAAAGAAGAGCTTAAGAAAATTACTGGAAAAGAAGTTCAGATTAACATCTTTGAGATAAAGAGACCTGAACTAGATGCATTTTTAGTGGCATCAAGTATTGCACGTCAAATAGAAAACAGAATTTCTTACCGTCGTGCGATAAAAATGGCTATTGCTGCTACAATGCGTATGAATGCAGAAGGAATTAAGATCCAGATTAGTGGTCGTTTAAATGGTGCTGAAATGGCACGTTCAGAACACTACAAAGAAGGACGCATTCCTTTATCGACCTTTAGAGCCGATATTGATTATGCTTTAGTTGAAGCACATACTACTTATGGTAGATTAGGTGTTAAAGTATGGATCATGAAAGGTGAAGTATATGGTAAAAGAGAACTTTCTCCGCTTGTTGGATTGTCCAAAAAGCAAGGAAAAGGTGGAGCCGGAGGGCGTGGAAATTCAAAGCCTCGTCGTAGAAAGTAATTTTTTATAAAGTAAAGAAAAATGTTACAGCCTAAAAGAACAAAATTTCGTAAGCAACAAAAAGGACGTATGAAAGGTCTTTCCCAAAGAGGAAATCAACTTTCAAACGGAACTTTTGGTATAAAAGCATTAGACTCTCAATTTATTACATCACGCCAAATAGAGGCTGCACGTATTGCTGCTACACGTTACATGAAAAGAGAAGGGCAACTTTGGATTAAAATATTTCCAGATAAGCCAATTACTAAGAAACCTCTTGAAGTACGTATGGGTAAAGGTAAAGGTGCCGTTGAATATTGGGTAGCAGTTGTAAAGCCAGGACGTGTGCTTTTTGAAGTAGGAGGAGTGCCAATTGAAATAGCAAAAGAAGCGTTACGCTTGGCAGCTCAAAAACTACCAGTTAAAACTAAGTTTATAATTGCTCGCGATTACGAAGCATAATTTATTTGATATTATGAAACAATCAGAAATTAAAGAATTATCAACCGCTGAGTTACAGGAAAAACTTGGTGAGACAAAAAAGAGCTATTCAGATTTAAAATTAGCTCATGCAATATCTCCTTTAGAAAACCCAATTCAATTACGTACAATTAGACGTACTGTAGCAAGAATTGCGACAGAATTAACTAAAAGAGAATTACAATAATTCTGCGAAAGATGGAAACAAGAAATTTAAGAAAAGAACGTATAGGAGTTGTTACAAGTAACAAAATGCAAAAATCCATTGTGGTTGCAGAGGTTAAAAAAGTAAAACACCCTATGTATGGTAAGTTCGTGTTAAAAACAAAGAAATATGTTGCACACGACGAAACAAATGATTGTAATATTGGAGATACTGTAAGGATCATGGAAACAAGACCTTTAAGTAAATCTAAATGTTGGAGATTAGTTGAAATCATAGAAAGAGCTAAGTAATTATGGTACAGCAAGAATCAAGATTAAAAGTAGCAGATAACACTGGAGCAAAAGAAGTATTAACAATACGTGTTCTAGGTGGTACTAAAAGAAGATATGCTTCTGTAGGAGACAAAATAGTTGTTTCTGTTAAAGATGCAACACCTAATGGAAACATTAAAAAAGGTGCCGTATCGACAGCAGTTGTTGTACGTACTAAGAAAGAAGTAAGAAGACCAGACGGATCTTATATTAGATTTGATGATAACGCTTGTGTGCTTTTAAACCCTGCGGGAGAGATGAGAGGTACACGTGTGTTTGGTCCTGTTGCTAGAGAACTTCGTGATAAACAATTCATGAAAATT
The DNA here is from genome assembly GCF_039539345.1 of Snuella lapsa. Taxonomy (NCBI): domain Bacteria; kingdom Pseudomonadati; phylum Bacteroidota; class Flavobacteriia; order Flavobacteriales; family Flavobacteriaceae; genus Snuella; species Snuella lapsa. Next base: position 131,450 of record NZ_BAABCY010000035.1, read on the forward strand.
GTATCATTAGCACCTGAAGTGCTTTAATGGATTATTAAGATGACAAAGCTTAAAATAAAAACTGGAGATACTGTAAGAGTGATTGCTGGAGACCATAAAGGTGCCGAAGGCAAAGTTCAAAAGGTATTAATAGCAAAAAACAAAGCCATTGTAGAAGGGATCAACTTGGTTAAGAAACATACTAAACCAAGTGCACAGAACCCACAAGGTGGTATCGTAGAAAAAGAAGCTGCTATCCATATTTCTAACTTATCGTTGTTAACTTCGAAAGGAGAAACAACACGTGTTGGATATAGAATAGAAGGCGATAAGAAAGTAAGATTTTCAAAAAAATCTAATGAAGTAATATAGTTATGGCATATTCACCTAGACTTAAAGAAGAGTATAAAAGCAGAGTTATTGCAGCTCTTACAGAAGAATTTGGATATAAGAATGTTATGCAAGTTCCAAAACTAGAAAAGATAGTAATATCTAAAGGTGTTGGAGCTGCAGTAGCAGATAAAAAGTTAATCGACTACGCAGTAGAAGAATTAACAACTATATCTGGACAGAAAGCTGTAGCTACAATTTCTAAAAAGGACGTTGCATCATTTAAATTGCGTAAAGGGATGCCAATTGGCGCTAAAGTAACCTTACGTGGAGAAAGAATGTATGAATTTTTAGATCGTTTAGTTACTTCTGCCTTACCTCGGGTAAGAGATTTTAACGGAATTAAGGCGACTGGATTCGATGGAAGAGGTAATTACAACCTTGGAATTACAGAACAAATTATTTTTCCAGAGATAAATATTGATAAAGTTAATAAAATCTCAGGAATGGATATTACATTTGTAACTTCTGCCGAGACAGATAAAGAAGCAAAATCATTATTAACTGAATTAGGGTTACCTTTTAAAAAGAACTAAGACATGGCTAAAGAATCAATGAAAGCCCGCGAGGTAAAAAGAGCTAAAACAGTAGCAAAGTATGCAGAGAAACGTAAAGCTTTAAAAGAAGCTGGCGATTACGAAGCATTACAAAAGTTACCTAAAAATGCTTCCCCAATTCGCATGCATAATAGATGTAAATTAACAGGAAGACCAAAAGGCTATATGAGAACTTTTGGTATTTCACGTGTAACGTTTAGAGAAATGGCCAATCAAGGCCTTATCCCAGGCGTTAAAAAAGCAAGTTGGTAAAATATTTTAATTGGTTATAGGTTCAAACGGAAATAGTTCTTTTTGAAAACCATAACCGCAAATCAATAATTATGTATACAGATCCTATAGCGGATTATCTTACAAGAATTAGAAACGCAGTGCGTGCTAACCACAGAGTGGTCGAGATACCTGCATCTAATTTAAAAAAGGACATCACTAAAATATTATTCGAACAAGGATATATTTTAAGCTACAAGTTCGACGATTCTACTGTACAAGGTACTATTAAAATAGCACTTAAGTACAATAAAGAAACTAAAGAACCTGTAATTAAAAAGATTCAAAGAATAAGTAAACCAGGTTTACGTAAGTATGCTAGTTCTAAAGAACTGCCTAGAATTCTTAATGGTCTTGGTATAGCCATCGTTTCAACTTCTCATGGAGTAATGACTGGTAAACAAGCCAAAAGAGATAATGTAGGTGGTGAAGTATTGTGTTACGTTTACTAAAAAGATAGAGACATGTCAAGAATAGGAAATAATCCAGTAGCAATCCCAGAAGGTGTTACAGTTGATATAAAAGACGGAGTCGTTACAGTAAAAGGTAAGCTAGGAGAATTATCTCAAAGTTACGATACTGTAGAGATTACAGTAGAAGATGCTAATGTTTTAGTAACACGTTCTTCAGATTCTAAAGACCAAAAAGCAAAACATGGTTTGTACAGATCATTGTTGAATAACATGATTGTAGGTGTATCTAATGGGTGGACTAAAGAGTTAGAGTTGATAGGTGTAGGTTATAGAGCATCTAATCAAGGACAAAAATTAGATTTAGCATTAGGATTCTCACATAATATCGTTTTAGAAATAGCTCCAGAAGTTAAGGTTGAAACTATATCTGAAAAAGGGAAGAATCCAATTGTTAAATTGACTTCTCATGATAAACAATTAGTTGGTCAAGTAGCAGCGAAGATTCGTGGTTTTAGAAAGCCTGAACCTTACAAAGGAAAAGGAATCAAGTTTGTTGGTGAAGAAATAAGAAGAAAAGCAGGTAAATCAGCTTAATAATTAAGTTATGGCATTGACAAAGAACGAAAGAAGACTAAGAATAAAAAACAGAATCCGTAAGGTTGTTTCTGGTACAGAGGCAAGACCAAGATTAGCTGTTTATAGAAGTAATAAAGAAATTTATGCTCAATTGGTAGATGACGTAACTGGTAAAACAATCAGTGCTGCATCTTCTAGAGATAAAGATATTAGTTCTGCGAAAGCAACTAAAGTTGAAGTGGCTAAATTAGTAGGTAAAGCACTTGCTGAAAAAGCTTTAAAGGCTGGTGTAGAAACTGTCTCTTTTGATAGAGGTGGTTATTTATACCATGGAAGAGTAAAATCATTAGCTGAAGGAGCTAGAGAAGCAGGACTTAAATTCTAAGAAATTATGTATCGTAAATACAAAAGCGCAGAGTTAGTAAAACCAGGTGGATTAGATTTAAAAGATCGTCTAGTTGGTGTACAAAGAGTAACAAAAGTGACCAAAGGTGGTAGAGCATTCGGTTTTTCAGCAATTGTTGTAGTTGGTGACGAAGCTGGTGTTGTAGGACAAGGTTTAGGGAAGTCTAAAGATGTAGCAAGTGCTATTGCAAAAGCTGTAGAAGACGCTAAGAAAAACCTTGTTAGAATTCCTATTATAAAAGGAACTTTGCCACACGAGCAAAAAGGTAAATTTGGTGGAGCAAGAGTAAACATTATTCCAGCTGCTCCAGGTACCGGTGTTATTGCTGGAGGTGCAGTTAGAACAGTTCTTGAAGCCGTTGGAGTACATGATGTACTATCAAAATCTCAAGGATCATCTAACCCTCATAATGTAGTAAAAGCAACATTCGACGCTTTGTTACAATTAAGAGATGCCAATGCAATAGCTCGAGATAGAGGTATTACACTTGAAAAAGTTTTTAACGCTTAATAATAACATCAAAGATGGCAAAGATTAAAGTAACAAAAGTTAAAAGCGCTATCAATCGTACGCAAAGACAAAAAAGAACGTTAGAAGCTTTAGGTCTTAAAAAGATTGGTCAAGTTAAAGAGCATGAAGCTACACCAAATATTCTTGGTATGGTTGCTAAAGTTTCACATTTAGTTTCTGTTGAAGAAGCTTAAAAATATAAACTGAAAAATGGATTTAAGTAATTTAAAACCTGCAGAAGGTTCAGTAAAAAGCCAAGGGAAAAGGATAGGTAGAGGACAAGGTTCTGGTAAAGGTGGTACTGCTACTCGTGGTCACAAAGGAGCTAAATCACGTTCTGGCTATTCTAAGAAAATTGGATTTGAAGGAGGACAAATGCCTATTCAAAGACGTGTTCCCAAATTTGGTTTTACAAATATTAACCGTGTAGAATACCAAGGTATTAACTTGGATACTTTACAACAACTGGTTGATGATAAGAAAATAGGTGATACCGTAGATTTTGAAACACTATTTACTAATAATTTAGTTGGAAAAAATGATCTGGTTAAAATATTAGGTAGAGGAGAGTTAAAAGCAAAATTAAAAGTATCTGCACATAAGTTTTCAGCTTCAGCAAAAGCTGCTATTGAAGCTGCTGGAGGTGAAGCAGTAACGTTATAAGACCTTATTAAACGTATGAAATTTATAGAATCGTTAAAAAATGTTTGGAAAATAGAGGAACTAAGAAACAGAATCATTGTTACTTTGAGTCTGCTTTTAGTTTATCGTTTTGGTGCCCAAGTGGTATTACCTGGTGTCGATGCTTCGCAATTAGAAGCTCTAGGTGATAATACCGAACAAGGTATTTTAGGATTACTTAATGCCTTTACTGGAGGTGCATTTGCTAATGCATCTGTTTTTGCACTAGGTATCATGCCATACATTTCAGCTTCTATTGTTGTACAGTTAATGGGGATTGCAATTCCTTATTTACAAAAGTTACAAAAGGAAGGAGCAAGTGGACAGAAAAAAATCACTCAAATAACAAGATGGTTAACAATAGCTATTTGTTTGTTACAAGCACCTGGTTATTTGGCTAGCTTACCAAGTTTGGGTATTCCTCAAAGTGCCTTTTTATTAGGGACAGGACCATTGTTTTATTTCTCATCGGTATCTATTTTAGTTACAGGCTGTATTTTTGCTATGTGGTTAGGAGAAAAGATTACCGATAAAGGAATTGGTAATGGTATTTCCTTATTAATTATGGTAGGTATTATAGCTAGATTGCCACAGTCATTCTTACAAAACGCCGCTACTAGGTTGGAAGGTAATAACATCATGTTGATTCTTTTCGAATTAGTTATTTGGTTTGTTATCATTTTGGCATCTATTATGCTCGTAATGGCAGTTAGGAAAATAGCTGTTCAGTACGCAAGACGTACAGCGTCGGGTGGATACGAAAAGAATGTTATGGCAGGATCTAGACAATATATTCCTTTAAAACTTAATGCATCAGGGGTAATGCCTATTATCTTTGCTCAGGCTATCATGTTTGTGCCAGGGCTGATAGGAGGCTTAGATTCTTTGAAGGATTCAGCAGTTGGACAATGGCTTCAAACAGAGTTTGGAAACAACATGTTTGGTTTTTGGTATAATTTAGTATTTGCTTTGTTAATTATTGTATTTACATATTTCTATACAGCAATTACAGTACCAACTAACAAAATGGCAGACGATTTAAAGCGTAGTGGTGGTTTTATCCCAGGTATTCGCCCAGGTTCTGAAACATCAGAATATCTTGATAAGATAATGTCTCAAATAACCTTACCGGGTTCTATATTCTTAGCAATTATAGCTGTGTTCCCAGCTGTTATTGTACAGCTTATGGACGTTCAAGCCGGATGGGCCTTGTTTTTCGGAGGAACCTCATTATTAATCATGGTTGGAGTTGCAATTGACACTATGCAACAAGTGAATTCTTACTTGTTGAATAGACATTACGATGGCTTGATGAAAACAGGTAAAAATAGAAAAGCAGTAGCTTAATTATTATACTATGGCAAAACAAGCAGCAATAGAACAAGATGGAACAATTATAGAAGCATTATCAAATGCCATGTTCCGTGTTGAATTAGAAAATGGTCACATTGTGACTGCACACATCTCAGGTAAAATGCGTATGCATTATATAAAATTATTACCAGGAGATAAAGTTAAATTAGAAATGAGTCCTTACGATCTAACGAAGGCTCGAATAACTTATAGATATTAAATGAGCTATAAAGTTGTAAGTGAAAGTTGAAGGCTAGATTTAATCAACTTTAAACTTTAAACTTTAAACTTTAAACTAAGAAAAATGAAAGTAAGAGCATCAGTTAAAAAAAGAAGTGCAGATTGTAAAATCGTGCGTAGAAAGGGTAGACTTTACGTAATTAACAAAAAGAATCCTAGATTTAAACAAAGACAAGGATAAATTAGACATAAGTCATTAGTGTTTAGAAGTTAGATGAATCTGCTTGAAATAGAAATGTTTAGGATTCTAACAACTAAAAACTAACAACTAGAAACTAAAAAGATATGGCAAGAATTGCAGGTGTAGACATACCAAAAAACAAAAGAGGCGTTATCTCTTTAACTTATATCTATGGAATAGGTAAAAGTAGAGCTAAAGAAATTTTGGCAACAGCTAAAGTTGATGAAAGTACTAAAGTACAAGATTGGACAGACGATGAAATCGGAAGTATTCGTGAAGCAGTAGGAACTTACACCATTGAAGGTGAATTACGTTCTGAAACTCAATTAAATATTAAACGACTAATGGATATTGGTTGTTATAGAGGAATTCGTCATAGAGCTGGTCTTCCATTAAGAGGACAACGTACTAAAAACAATTCTAGAACTAGAAAAGGTAGAAGAAAAACTGTTGCTAATAAGAAAAAAGCAACTAAATAATAATTAGAAATTTAGTCTTTAGTATTTAGACGTTGGAAAGAATCTGTTTGAAATTATTTAGGTTTAGGATTCTAGCGACTATAACTAACAGCTAAAAACTAGAAAATATGGCAAAAACAAGCACTAAAAAACGTAAAGTTATTGTTGACTCTGTTGGTGAAGCTCACGTAACAGCATCTTTCAATAACATTATTATTTCACTTACCAATAAAAAAGGAGACGTAATTTCTTGGTCTTCTGCTGGTAAAATGGGGTTTAGAGGTTCTAAGAAAAATACTCCTTATGCTGCACAATTGGCGGCTGAAGATGCTGCAAAAGTAGCTCAAGAAGCTGGCTTGAAAAAAGTAAAAGTTTATGTTAAAGGTCCTGGAAACGGTAGAGAGTCTGCTATTCGTTCCATTCACAACTCAGGTATTGAAGTAACCGAAATTATCGATGTTACACCACTACCACATAATGGTTGTAGACCTCCAAAACGTAGAAGAGTATAACAATTACAATTGTTTGGTTTACTGTTTTGTTAAAAGCATATCTGTAAACCTGCCCTGAGCCAAGGCAAAGGAGTAAAAACGACAAAAAAATTAATATCATCTGATTTAAAGATGGTATTAATTTTTTGTATAAATTTGCAAACTGAAAAATAATAACAATAACAAGTATCAAAAACAAGAGATTACTGGTTATCGAAGGATAAGATTAAGACCTTAATTCATAACTACTCTTAAAAACACAATTTAAAATGGCAAGATATACTGGTCCTAAAACTAAAATAGCTCGCAAGTTTGGTGAAGCTATTTTTGGAGAAGATAAGTCTTTTGAAAAAAGAAATTACCCTCCAGGTCAACACGGTAACGCTAAGCGTCGTGGAAAAAAATCTGAATATGCAATCCAGTTAATGGAAAAGCAAAAAGCTAAATACACATACGGTGTTTTAGAGCGTCAGTTCAGAAATATGTTTAAACGTGCAAGAGCTGCACAAGGTATTACCGGTGAGGTATTATTACAATTATGTGAATCTAGATTGGATAATGTAGTCTACAGAATGGGAATTGCTCCATCTAGAAGTGCTGCAAGACAATTAGTGTCTCACAGACACATTACTGTTAATGGAGAATTAGTAAACATCCCATCCTATTCTTTAAAAGCTGGAGATATTATAGCCGTAAGAGAAAAGTCTAAGTCTTTAGATGTAATAACGCAATCTTTGGCTAATTCAAACCACGTTTACGAATGGATTACATGGAATAACGATACTAAGCAAGGAACTTATGTTGCAGTTCCTGCTAGAATTCAAATTCCAGAAAACATAAACGAGCAATTCATAGTCGAATTATACTCTAAATAATAATTTAAAAACATTGGTATTTAGCCAAAGGGTTTATTGGTACTTCTTCAAACTTTTAAACCGCGCAACTAAATAGCAATTAAAACGAAGAAAAAATATGGCAGTATTTAATTTTCAAAAGCCTGACAAAGTAATCATGATTGATTCAACCGATTTTGAAGGCAAATTCGAATTTCGTCCTTTAGAACCCGGTTATGGATTAACAGTAGGTAACGCATTAAGAAGAGTTTTACTTTCATCTTTAGAAGGATTTGCTATTACATCGGTTAAAATTGAAGGTGTAGATCATGAGTTCTCTACGATTGCTGGCGTTGTTGAAGATGTTACAGAAATCATTTTAAACCTAAAACAAGCTCGTTTTAAAAGACAGATCGATGACATTGACAACGAATCTGTTTCAATATCGATTTCTGGGCAAGATCAAATTAAAGCTGGTGATTTCCAGAAATTTATTTCAGGATTCCAAGTGTTAAATACCGAATTGGTAATTTGTAACTTAGATCCTAAAGTAAACTTTAACTTAGAGATTACTATAGAAAAAGGTAGAGGTTATGTACCGGCAGAAGAAAACAAAAAAGCTGCTGCTCCTATAGGAACTATCTTTACAGATTCAATATACACACCTATAAAGAATGTTAAGTATAGCATAGAGAATTACCGTGTAGAGCAAAAGACAGATTATGAAAAATTGGTTTTTGAGATCATTACGGACGGCTCTATTACACCTCAAGATGCTTTAACAGAAGCAGCTAAAACCTTAATTCACCACTTCATGTTATTCTCTGATGAGCGTATTACATTAGAAGCTGATGAGATTGCACAAACTGAAACATATGATGAAGAATCTTTACATATGAGACAGCTTCTTAAAACGAAGTTAATCGATATGGATTTATCGGTACGTGCACTTAATTGTTTAAAGGCTGCCGAAGTAGATACATTAGGAGACTTAGTGTCATTTAACAAAAATGATTTGATGAAGTTCCGTAATTTTGGTAAAAAATCATTAACAGAGCTTGAAGAGCTTGTAAGTGTTAAGGGTTTGAATTTCGGAATGGATTTAAGTAAATATAAATTAGATAAAGACTAACAATTTTGAATTGTAGATTTTTGAATGGCAAATTAAACACTGTCAAGTTTCTTAAATTTAAAATTGTAAATCAAAAGAGTAAATTAAATAATTAATACCTTCATATTTTGCTCCCCAAAAAGGGTAGAGACAAGATGAAGACTAAATGAAATGTCATGAGACACGGAAAGAAATTTAACCATTTAGGAAGAAAATCAGCCCACAGAAAATCAATGTTGGCTAACATGGCTTGTTCTTTGATAGAACACAAACGTATCAATACAACTGTAGCTAAAGCTAAAGCTTTAAAGCAGTTTGTTGAGCCTTTGATTACCAAGTCAAAAGAAGACACTACACATAACAGACGTATTGTAATGTCTAGATTGAGACAAAAGGATGCCGTTACTGAGTTGTTTAGGGATGTGGCAACAAAGATTGCCGATAGACCAGGTGGTTATACTAGAATTATTAAGTTGGGTAATCGTTTAGGAGATAATGCAGACATGGCTATGATAGAGTTGGTAGATTATAACGAAATCTACAACGCAGAAAAAGCCAAGAAGAAAACAACAAGACGAAGCAGAAGAGGTGGTTCTAAGCCAGCAGCCGCTCCAGTTGTTGAAACGAAAGCAACCAACGAAGAGGAAGAATAGATGTTAATATACATTTAAAATATAAAGGATAAACTATTTTAGTTTATCCTTTTTTTTGTGCAATTTTGCAAAACTTTTTTATTGAATAAATGAAATATCAAAAAAGACAAAATGCCATAATTCTTTTGGCAGACGGTACTATTTTTTATGGAAAAGCTGTAGGTAACAAGCAAGGAACTTCATTTGGTGAAGTATGCTTTAATACGGGTATGACTGGGTATCAAGAAATTTTTACCGATCCTTCTTACTACGGCCAATTGATGGTAACAACCAATGCCCACATTGGTAACTACGGAACTAATGCAGAAGAAATTGAATCAGATTCTATTAAGATAGCTGGTTTGATTTGTAAAAATTTTAGCTACGATTATTCTCGTGATGCTGCAGATAGTTCTTTAGAGACATTTTTAAATGATAACAACCTTTTGGCAATTTCTGATGTAGACACAAGAGCTTTAGTGAGCTATATTAGAGACAATGGGGCTATGAATGCCGTAATATCTACGGATGTTGATAATATTGACGGTTTGAAGAAACAATTAGCTGAAGTGCCAAATATGAATGGTTTGGAGTTGGCATCAAAAGTATCAACAGAAGAGCCGTATTACTTCGGAGATGAAAATGCGACTTATAAAGTGGCAGCTTTGGACATTGGAATCAAAAAGAATATATTACGAAATATTGCTCAACGCGATGTTTACATAAAAGTGTTCCCTTATAATGCAACATTCGAAGAGTTGAGTGATTGGAACCCTGATGGTTATTTCTTATCTAATGGGCCAGGAGATCCAGAACCTTTAAAAGAAGCGCAAGCTTTGGCAAAGGAGATTATTAATAGAGATTTGCCATTATTTGGCATCTGTCTTGGTCATCAGGTTATTGCAATAGCAAACGGTGTATCAACTTATAAAATGCATCATGGACACCGTGGTATTAACCATCCAGTAAAAAATCTTACTACTGGTAAAGGAGAAATTACATCACAAAACCACGGATTTGCAGTAAATAGGGAAGAAGCCGAATCTCATAGCGATTTAGAAATAACACATGTACATTTAAATGACCATACAGTAGCTGGATTGGCAATGAAAAACAAAAATTGTTTTTCGGTTCAGTACCATCCAGAAGCTAGTCCAGGTCCACATGATTCTTCCTATCTTTTCGATCAGTTTATAGAAAATATAAAGAAAAGCAAATAAAATAGTCAGCCCTCAAGAAAACCTCATTTTTTTGAGGGCTTTGTTTACTAAAACGTTATAGAGGAGATTTTGGTTATTTCTTTAAAAACCTCTAAAATTAAACAAGATTTAGCCGTAAATTTGAAGTAATAAAAGTTAAAAATAAGACATATGAGCGCAATAATTAATATCCACGCAAGACAAATTTTAGATTCTAGAGGTAACCCTACAGTAGAAGTAGATGTTGTAACAGAAAATGGTATTTTAGGTAGGGCAGCTGTACCTTCAGGGGCTTCAACAGGAGAACATGAAGCTGTCGAATTACGAGATGGAGGCGATACTTATATGGGGAAAGGCGTATTAAAAGCAGTTGAAAATGTTAATTCCATTATAGCCGAAGAATTATTAGGTGTATCGGTGTTTGAACAAAATTTAATCGATCAATTGATGATTGATTTAGATGGAACTTCAAACAAATCCAAATTAGGAGCCAATGCAATTCTTGGAGTATCTTTAGCAGTAGCTAAAGCGGCAGCATCAGAGTTAGGATTACCGTTGTATCGTTACGTAGGTGGTGTTTCTGCTAACACACTTCCCTTACCAATGATGAATATTATCAATGGAGGGTCGCATAGTGATGCTCCAATTGCATTCCAGGAGTTTATGATTATGCCTGTAAAAGCAAATAATTTTACACATGCAATGCAAATGGGTACAGAAATATTCCACAACCTTAAAAAAGTATTACATGAAAGAGGTTTGAGTACAGCTGTTGGTGATGAAGGTGGTTTTGCTCCTACTTTAGACGGTACTGAAGATGCTATCGATACTATTGCAAAGGCTGTAGAAAAAGCAGGTTACAAGTTCGGAGAAGAAGTTAAGATTGCTTTAGATTGTGCTTCGGCAGAATTTTATGAGAATGGAGAGTATAACTACAAGAAGTTCGAAGGCGAAACAGGTAAGGTAAGAACCAGTAAAGAACAAGCGGATTACTTGGCTGAACTGGTCGAAAAATACCCTATTATTTCAATAGAGGATGGAATGGATGAAAACGACTGGGAGGGTTGGAAATACTTAACCGAAAAAGTAGGCGAAAAAGTACAACTTGTAGGTGATGATTTATTTGTGACTAATGTAGAACGCTTATCTCGCGGTATCGAAAATGGTATAGCAAATTCTATTCTTATTAAGGTTAACCAAATAGGAACCTTAACAGAAACTATTGCAGCTGTAAATATGGCTCATAATGCAGGTTATACCTCAGTGATGTCTCACCGTTCTGGAGAGACCGAAGACAATACTATAGCCGATTTGGCAGTAGCATTGAACACTGGTCAAATAAAAACAGGATCCGCATCACGTAGTGACCGTATGGCAAAATATAACCAATTGCTTCGAATTGAAGAGGAATTAGCAGATGTTGCTTACTTCCCACAAGAAAAGGCTTTTAAAATAAAATAGCCAGATGATAATATTTTAGTAAAAAAGCGATTATTTTTTTAAATAATCGCTTTTTTTTGAGGTCATTTTAACTAAAATTTAAAATGACTAAATCTTTGCAGGAAACCTTTAAAAACGGAGAGATATTTCGTAAATTAGCGACTCTCAAAATCAAAAAAACAATTTTAAATATATGTCAAATACTGCCACTATAGAAATTAACGGTACGAAGAATGAATTTCCTTTAGTTACAGGAACAGAAAATGAAGTAGCTATAGATATTTCTAATCTAAGAAGTGTAACGGGAGGTATAACAACTTTAGATTCGGGATATAAAAATACGGGATCTTGTGAAAGTGAAATTACGTTTTTAGATGGTGAAAAAGGAATTTTAAGATATCGAGGATATTCAATAGAGGAATTGGCCGATAAAGCTGATTTTTTAGAAGTAGCTTTTCTTTTAATATTTGGAGAATTGCCTACTAAAGAGCAGAGTGATAAATTTCATGCAGATATTAAAGCGCAGTCTATTGTAGATGAAGATGTAAAGAAGATTTTAGATGCCTTTCCTAAGTCGGCACACCCAATGGGAGTTATAGCCTCCTTAACAAGTGCTCTAACTGCATTTAACCCATCTTCGGTGAATGTGAATTCCGAAGAAGATATGTATAAGTCGGTGGTGAAAATTCTGGGTAAATTTCCAGTATTGGTTGCATGGACACTCCGTAAGAAGGAAGGGTTGCCATTAGATTATGGGGATAAAAACTTAGGTTATGTTGAGAACATCTTAAAAATGATGTTTAGACAGCCTAATGAAGAATATGTTCAAAACAAAGTTTTGGTTGATGCTTTAGATAAGCTTTTAATCCTTCATGCAGACCATGAGCAGAACTGTTCTACATCTACAGTTAGAATTGTTGGTTCTTCACATGCAGGCCTGTTTGCTTCCCTGTCGGCGGGAATATCAGCTCTTTGGGGACCGTTACATGGTGGGGCAAATCAAGCTGTTTTAGAAATGCTTGAGGCCATAAAATTAGATGGGGGTGATACCAAAAAGTATATGGCAAAAGCAAAAGATAAGACCGATCCATTCCGTTTAATGGGCTTTGGCCACAGAGTATATAAGAATTTTGACCCTAGAGCAAAGATCATAAAAAAAGCTGCAGATGAAGTATTAGGTGATTTAGGAGTAGTAGACCCTATTTTAGATATAGCCAAAGGATTGGAAAATGAAGCTTTACACGACGATTATTTTGTGAAAAGAAAATTGTATCCGAATGTAGACTTTTATTCAGGGATCATTTATAGAGCTATGGGAATTCCAACCGATATGTTTACTGTTATGTTTGCATTAGGCCGCTTGCCAGGGTGGATTGCGCAATGGAGAGAAATGCGTTTGCGTAAGGAACCAATAGGAAGACCAAGACAGTTGTATATTGGTAAAACACATAGGTCGTTCCTGCCTATTGACCAAAGATAAAACAAAGTTGTTCAAAAAAATAAGAAGCTTCATAACTAATACTTATGGAGCTTTTTTATATTTACAGCATGTTAAAACTTCATATAAAAAACGAAACCGCAAGATTGCGTGCAGTTATTTTGGGAACAGCCGAGAGCAATGGGGCAATTCCCAAGGTTGAAGATTGTTATGACCCTAAAAGCATTCAGCATGTTTTGGAAGGTACCTATCCAACCGAAGAGGATATGGTTATAGAAATGGAAGCTGTGGCTGCTGTTTTTAAGAAATATGATGTTAAAGTTTTTAGACCAGAAGTTATTAAAGATTGTAACCAGATTTTCTCGCGAGATATAGCTTTTGTAATTGAAGATAAAATTATTAGAGCAAATATACTTCCTAATAGAGAGCAGGAAATTAAGGCAATACAATACGTATGGGATCAAGTTGATAGTAAAAACAGGATTGTTTTACCCGATGAATGCCATGTTGAGGGCGGAGATGTCATGCCGTGGAACGATTATATATTTATTGGGACTTATTCAGGAGAAGATTATCCCGAGTTGATTACGGCCAGAACTAACATGGATGCAGTTATAGCCATTCAAGAGTTATTCCCAAACAAGATTGTTAAATCATTTGAACTCAGAAAATCAAATACAGACCCAAAAGAAAACGCTCTACATTTAGATTGTTGCTTTCAGCCAATAGGGAAAGACAAGGCTATTATTCATAAAAACGGCTTCTTGATTGAAAGAGAGTATGAATGGTTGGTTGATTTTTTTGGAAAAGAAAATATTTTTGAAATTACTAAGGACGAAATGTACGATATGACCAGTAATATATTTTCTATTTCAGAAGATGTAATTGTTTCCGAAAAGAATTTTACAAGATTAAACAAATGGTTGCGTAGTCAAGGTTTTACCGTTGAAGAAGTACCCTATGCTGAAATATCTAAACAAGAAGGTATGTTGCGTTGTTCTACTTTGCCCTTAATTAGAGAGTAATTAAGGTTTTAAAGCGGTTACTTCAATTTCAATTTTCATTTTATTATCGGCTAAACCAGCATTTATCATCGTAGCAGCAGGCCGTATGTCGCCAAAGTACTTTTTAAGTACCGGCCAACATTGTTTAAAATCATCCGCATTTGGAAGTATATAAGTTACTCTAACTACATTAGCTAAAGAAGCGTCTGCTTTTTCTAAGGTATCTTTAATGTTTTTTAAACACTGTTCTGTCTGTGAAACCAAATCATCACTAATAGTCATGGTTTTGTAATCATATCCTGTGGTACCAGATACAAAAATCCATTTATCTTGAACAACAGCTCGAGAATATCCTATTTCAAATTCAAAGGGCGATCCTGTACTTATTAACTTTCTAACCTGAGTTCGACGTAATGATTTAATAAAAAAGAGCTAGTTGCGGTGTGTTTTCTGTTTCAAATTTAAT